>DAIRSW010000015.1:20987-29070 GCA_036804205.1 Verrucomicrobiia bacterium
AGGCGTGAATCGCGGCGAGGTTTAAGGAGGCGCTGCTGAGCAAAATGGTAACGTTGCCGAAATGCGGT
The DNA here is from genome assembly GCA_036804205.1 of Verrucomicrobiia bacterium. Lineage (GTDB taxonomy): Bacteria > Verrucomicrobiota > Verrucomicrobiia > Chthoniobacterales > CALDSX01 > DAIRSW01. The sequence goes on from DAIRSW010000015.1 coordinate 21,056, forward strand.
TTCGTCGAGGGGTCGAGAGGCGTGAATCGCGGCGAGGTTTAAGGAGGCGCTGCTGAGCAAAATGGTAACGTTACCGAAATGCGGTTTCGTCGAGGGGTCGAGCGCACGTGAATTGCAGAGCGGTTTCAGGGGGGTTCTGTCGAGCAAAATGGTAACGTTACCAAAATGCGATTTTCAGAAAAATGCGCTCGGAAGGCCAGGGGTCCGGCTTGGCTCTAGGCGGTTTTTTTGAGCCCTACTCGCCGGTCTGGCGAGATTCCGCTGCGAACTCCTGCAGCGCGTAATTTTTAAATCCTCGTTCCAAGCTCAGGAGCGTTGAAAAATTCCGTGGGAAACTGCGGCTGAGGGCGGTGCTTATCTCGCTCCCTTCGGCCATCGCTTCCAAGAACTTGAGAAAACTGTCCGGATCTTGGGCTCGCAAGAAGCGCACCAATTTTTCACTTAAGGCATAAAATGTCATCACCTGGCTTGGATCAGCCGGGTAATCGACCATTCTCTGAAGACTTTGCACTTCCATGTAGTCGTCCGGAGAAACCGGATACGACCACGGGCGAACCCGATACCCGCGGCGACGGTAAAAGGTTGAGTAAGCCCGGATGCTTACATTTTCGCAATAGCCCTCGTTTAACCACAAAGGGATTCCTCCGCCGTAAAAACGATGCAGCACAAGGTGCCCGACTTCATGCCCCAGGGCATGACCTTTAAAGCGATAACTGGGATCGCGAATGATATAAAGCTCATTCCGGATATGAAAACCACCGGTCCAAGGGTCCATGGCGTTGTTGCGCTTAAATGTCTCCCAATGCTGGGGGCTCTCAAAAATGATGATATGCCCTTTGCGCTCCCAATTGGTGGTGTCTTTCTTTAAATCCTGCGCGATAAAGCGGTAATAATGTTCTGCCTCGACCGCCACAGGGGTTCCGGTCGCCGAGCTTGAATAATGGTAAACAAAATTCTCGGTCTCGGCGTGCACCCAATCGATACCGGGCAACTCTATGGCGCTTTGCGCCAGTCGACTCAGACTTCGGTCACTCAGTTGCTCCAACGGAATGCTGATCAAGCCGCCGTCTTCGATCTGAGCCGGGGCAATCGTCTGCATACAAAAAAGAATGCTGAGCAGCATCCACGAAAAATGAAGCTGCGTTCTCCTACACCTTTTCATATGCAAATTTGCAAAGAGTTTCAGGCACTCGGGATTTCGATCCCAAACTCCTCCGCGAGGCGTTGCGTGAAGCCAGGATCAATGGTGTTACCTTCCCCATCGGCCAAAACAAAATCGACTACGTCTGCTGCAGAAAACTCGAGCTTTTGCCCATGTTTGTAGCCGCTGATCTGCACCGGGTCGCTTAGCAGAATCCCGGTCAGGGTATCTGTTTCTGACCAAGCCTTCACTTCGACCCAGACATATTCTTTGGCCCCCTCGGAGTTGCCGAGAGGGTGTTTGACGGCGAGCTTATGGCCTTCAGGAAGTCCCCGATGAAAAAGACTGCGGAACTCCGGCACCGCCGAGCGTGCTGCTTCGAATGCTTTCACCATGATGTGATCCATTTCCTCCAAACTCTTGGGGGCAGGCGCTTCGTGCCCTAATTGCTGACAAGCGTAGATCATCCAATCATCAAAACTCCCGCTGTAGTCTGGCGGTGGATGGATGGTGATAAAAGCCGCAACGAACTCGTCCTCGTTCTCATCCTCATCATCGTCTTCCTCCAGAGCGAAATCATCTCCGTCTATCACTGAAAAAAGATCGTTTAACTCGGCGTCATCAAAGGCGGGTTCATCCTCATCCTCCGCTTCTGCTTGCGCTTCATTAAATTCTTGCTCGGCGAGCCATTCCTCGGCCAACTCCTGCACGTCATCGGCTTCACCTTGGAAAGGTTCCAACGTTAAAAAAACTGACAGACTTCCGCCCACCGCGAGCAGCGGTGAGCCATCGAGATACTCGGGAATCGCCAAAGCATCCTCCCGCCGGATCTGAATTTCGCGAGGAAACTCCCAATCGATTTCTTCGCCAGGAGCCTCATCAAACTGTGCCACGAGCTTGCGCGCCACCAGTTGCATCAGAAAACCGGCCGCCCGACAATGGTTGCCAGCGGCGGAGCTAACTTGCAACTCACTAAGCCCCCTGAGAGTCAATCCAAGGGTGGTTAAAGTGTGCCGCTCGCCATCGTTTGAGCAAAGCAGCGTAAGTATTGGGGAGTGGGAGTCGCTCATGCTTCTAAGAAAACCTGAGCAGTCGCACGCGATTGAGGCAACCAAAAAATGCGCCTGTTAGACAGGACGGCCAGCATGGGAATCGGGCCGTCGAAGCCATGCTGCTAGACCATTTCTTCGCTAAGTAGTCGGTCGCTTTTGCCCATGGCTCCGCTAATGCCTTGATCTTGATGCTCGTCCTGAGCACTGGCTACCACACCGGCACCCTGCGGTTCCTCCGCTTTGGCGAAACGCACTCCTACCAACTTGCTGATCCCTTTGCGCTCCATCGTGACCCCGTAAAGATAATCCGACCGGGCAATAGTGCGCTTGTTATGGCTGATTACCACAAACTGACTGTTTTGCGAAAATTGCTCCAGGATTTTAATGAACCGGCTGATATTGGAGTCATCCAGCGGAGCATCCATTTCGTCCAGCACACAGAAGGGGCTGGGTTTTACCATGAAAATGGCAAAAAGCAAAGCTACGGCGGTCATGGCCGATTCGCCACCGCTGAGTAGTGAAAGTGCTTGCGGCTGCTTGCCGGGTGGCTTGGCAATAATCTCGATGCCGCACTCCAAGGGGTCATCCGCGTTCATCAAGGCGAGATCGGCTTTGCCGCCGCCGAACAATTCGCGGAACATGACTTGAAAATGTTCACGCAGCTTCTCAAAGGTCTCCGCAAATAGCTCTTCTGTGGTCCGGTTGATGCGGTTAATAGCTTCAAGTAATTCGGCCTTAGCATTCACCAGGTCTTGATGCTGCTGATCCAGGAATTCATGTCGCTCCTCTAGCTCCGCAAATTCTTCGATCGACTCCAAGTTGACCGGACCAAGCTGCTCAATCCTGCGACTAAGCTCGGTGGTGAACTTCTCCACTTGCTCCCAGTCAATCAGCTGAGGACCGTTTGGTGTGTCCGAGTCTTGGTTTGCGTCTAAATCAGCCGTCTCAAGCAAGTCTGCCTCCCGTTCCGGTGAGGTGTCGGGTTCCACTTGAGCGTCGCTGACTCGCTCACTGTCAGAAGGCTCATCTTCACTCTCACCGCTCCCTTCGTTTTTCCCCCGCGCTTTGCTCTTTTTGATGCCGTCCAAAGTCTTGAGCAGAGAGTAGGTGTCATTTTCAAAAAGATCGAGATCAATTTGATAGCGTCTCTGAGCGTATTCTTGAAGACTCTGAAGCTTTAGAGTCACCTGCGTTTGCTTCACCTCGGTTTGGCCTAATTTGCCGCGGGCGTCATCCAGATACTTTCGCACTTCCTTGATCTCACCTTCCAGAGCGTGGCCCTGCTCCTGCTGCCTTTGCCGTTGTTCAAGGTGCGCGTTCAGTTGCTTTTCCCAATCCCCCAACTGGACTTGCGTGCTATCAATGCTCTGAGCCAATTTTTCATTATCCTCGGTAAGCTGTGTGATGCGGTTTTGGTAATTGGTAATATCGGTGTTTCGCTGGTCCGACAACGCTTGCAACTCACGCAGTCGGCTTTCAATGGGGGCACGTTGATTGGCGAGGCCGGAAATTTTTTCAGTCATAGTCGCCACCAAAACTTTCAACTCCGAAAGTTGGTTGCTGGCTTGCGACTCAGCGGATCGGGCCTGATCAAGTTGATGAGCAAAACTTTCCCGCTCGTGCCGCGCTGTTTCGATGCGCTCTTGAAGAGTTTTTATGGTGAGATTGGCCTTGTCGACTCGTTCCTCCACAGCTTTTTGCTGTTCTTGGCACTGACCGGCCTCACGACTAAGCTGCTCCCGCTTGCCGAGCATCCCATGAATTTGTTGGCCCCAATCGGTCAGCAACTTATCCATGGCTTTGCCGGACAACTGTAGCTCTTGGGCTCGGCCTTGTTTGACGTCAAGATCCACACGCAGATCGGCCAGCGAGGTTTCGCATTGTTGAAAAATGGAATTCTGTTCGCCCAATGCGTGATGCAGCTCCCGTTCTTCTTCATCGAGTCGAGTGATCTCGTTTTTTCTCTGCAAAATGGATTGGCTCGGATCCGTTTCCACCCGGGTATGAATCAGGCCTTCCGGTGAAAAAAAGTCGCCCTTCCGGGTCACGAACCCGTGGGTCCGCCATTGATTCTTCAGCTGCAACGCTTCTTGCACCGTTTCGACCAAATAAATGTTCTTAAGCAGGCCGGCAACGAGGGGGCGCAACGGGGACTCACATCGCACCGCATCCAGGGCCGGTCTTGCACCGTCCGGATCCACTCCGGCGGCAGGTTCCTGATGCCAGCCGAGCGGCGCGAGCACGGTGCGCTCTAAACCTTGACGCTCAATCGCACCCAAAAGCTGCTCCAAAGTATCTGGACTATCTAAAATGATGCTTTGCAGTTGTGGTCCCAAAGCCGCTTCCACGGCGGGCACCCAACCATCCTCCACCTCAATCAAAGTGGGGAGCGAGCCAAGAACGGAGGGCTGAAAAAAATCTTTCTGAGTCAGGCCGGCCAAAAGCTTCTGTGCCCCAGGGCCCAACCCTTCCCCTTGATTGTTGAGGGCCACGAGGGTGTCACGCCGGATTTCGGTGGCCTGAATTTTTTGTTGCAGCGAGCGTTGTTTGCTGGCCGCGGCCTGCTGCACATGCTGTTGTTCCTGCACCCGCTGCTTCAGGTGCACGATATCCTCTTGGAGGGTGCTATGCTGACGCTCCTGCTCCTCACGTTCCACCCGGGTAGTCGCTTCCTGTTGAGTCAATTGCTCCAGAGAGGTGCCTAAAGCATCTAGGTTTTGAGTTAAGCCGGCAAGCCGACCGCCCAAGGTTTCGCGCAGGTGCGCAGATTGGTTGACTTCGTTTTGTTGAGCAAAAAGCTCTTTCTCGGCCTGCGTAATTTGATTGCGCAGCTCATCAAACCGGCTCTCCAGTTGCACGCGGGCTTGGTGGCATTGGCGAGCTTCGTTTTCTTGACCGCTGAGCCGTAGGGCTTCGGTCTGAAGCAAATTCTCCTCACTGGTCGCCATGCTCAGGAGATCCTGCAAACTGCGTTGATACTCACTTTGTTTGAGCTTGGCCTCGTCATTCTCAGCGGTATAACGCTGGATCAGGTCGCGACTTTCCTGGATACGCTCGCGGTTAAAGCCAATCTTGCTCTCGGCGTTTTGGATGGAATTGCGAGCGTCCTGAATCTGTTGACGTTGCTGCGTGATAGCCGCCTCCAGCTCCTGCATCGCTGCGCGATGCCCGCTGAAGCGGTCTTCCAACCCGGTAAGGTTCGTTTCAAACGTTTGACGACTATCACCAAGAGTGTTCAGGCTCGCTTGCAGTTCGCCTGCTTGTTGCGCGAGATGATCATGCCGATTTTTGTGCAGGTGCGTGTCCAAGACTTGCAGATCGTGATGCATCGATTTGTAACGCCGAGCTTTTGCTGCTTGACGTTGCAGGCTTCCGATCTGCCGCTTTACCTCGCGCATCACGTCGTTCACCCGGATGAGGTTGCCCTCGGTGTGGTCCAGTTTTCTGAGAGCTTCTTTTTTTTGCGATTTAAAGCGAGTAATCCCTGCCGCTTCTTCAAAAACGGTGCGACGATCTTCCGGTCGACTGGAAAGAATCTGACTGATTTTTCCCTGCTCCATGATGGAATAGGCATTGCGTCCGATACCAGTATCCATAAAAAGGTTTTGGATATCGCGGAGGCGGCAAGCCACATTGTTAAGCAAATACTCGGATTTGCCGTCGCGAAAAACGCGTCGGGTTACTCGGACTTCGGCCCATTCCACGCCGAGATCTTCTTCGCAGTCGGCAAAGGTCACAGACACTTCTGCCATGTTCAGAGGTTTGCGATCGTCGGTACCGTTAAAGATGACATCAGTCATTTCGCCGCCGCGCAGTGCTTTGGCGGATTGTTCCCCCAGCACCCATCGTAAGGCATCGAGCACGTTGGATTTGCCACAGCCGTTTGGGCCAACAATCGCGGTGATTCCTTTATGGAATTCGACCAGGGTCCGATCGGCAAAAGATTTGAAGCCAAAAAGTTCGATAGACTTAAGATGCATGAGACAGACGAGCGCGGGAAATCAAGATAAGAGGAGACCCTAGCGCAGCGAGCGACGCTGGCAAGCTCCCTTTAGAGACTCACGGCCGCTGGGACGAAAAGCGACAACAAGTGCAGAAGGGACACAAAAGACAGATGGCATACGCACATCGAAGGCTTGCAATCCATATGTGGAACATCTAGCTGAAATCTGACAACTCGATTTCAGAAGGTTCTATGAAGAAGATAATCCGCCTCACCGCAACAGAACTGGGGAAAACGCGCTACCTATTCATTGGCGCTACCTTGCTTTTGCTCGTGGTTGTCCAATGGCGTTTTGGCTTGCCTTTTGTAAAAAGTGCAGAGATCAGCGAATATCGAGTCGGTCAGCACCAGCAGGCCGTTGAGTTTCATCTTCCGCACCATCATAGGATCGACGACGAGATCAGGCGCTCTGTCATGCTGAGGCTTGATGGAGAGTGGTTACTTTATTATGACGCAAAAGCGACGTCTTTAGAAAGTCTGCGCGACCGTTCCTTCTGGACCAGTCGTCGGCGCGTGCGCGTGTCTCACCCGGCCTTGCACCGGCCACATCCGGAGCTACTGCTGATTTACCCGCAACACATTTCCGTGGTGTGGGGAATCAGCGTTTTGCTGCTGCTGGGACTGCTGGTTTATCTGAAGCTTGTTCAAAATCAGCATCCGGCTGTTGTTCCCACCTCTTCCGAATCCGCAGAGTTGCCTGCAGAATCTTCAGGCTATCACTTAAAAGGCTGACCTTGCTGCCAGGAATATCGATCCAGTCTATGGGTTCTTCCATAACCGTAGCATTATTATGCAACAAGCCGCAAAGAAGATCGACGTCAAAGGCAAAGCCGCTCTCCGTGACACTGGCACTTAAAGCCTCCCACACAGAGCGTTTGATTAGCTTAAAACCGCATTGAGTATCATAAACTTTATCGCAAATGGTCGCCCCAATGATGGTTGCAAACATTCGACCGGCCAGATGACGTCGCCAATTTCGCTGCACCGTCTTGCCCAACATTTTGATGCGACTCGAAAAAACCGCGTCAATTCTGTCTTCCGTTGAAATTTTGTCGCATAGTCGTCTCACTTCGCCGGCTGAGATGGCACCGTCTGCATCAACAAATCCAAGCCACTGGGCGGAGGTGTTTTCTATAACATGATTCCAAGCAGATCGGATCGCCCCGCCTTTCCCCAAATTTTTACCCAAGATCAGAGGCGGCAAGAAAACCGGAGATAATTCTGAAATCGCCCGGTTGACCAGACTTTGGTGCTCGGCTTCAGACCCATCGTCAACGACTTGAAAACACACCTCGGAAAAGCCATTGAAAGTCTGGTAAATTTCTTTGGCATACGGCGGAAGCCGTTCGCTCTCGTTATAAGCCGGAATAACAATTATGGTACGCATACTCTTCGCTATTCCCTACTTCGTGGTAAGTCGTTCCTCACGTAAAGACTCGGTCCGTCTTCTATACCGACCTCCACCGCGGTATAATGCATTTCAATCATTGTCCACAGTTCAGGAAAAGATTCCAAACTATACTTTTCACGATCTACAAAATGAAAACACCCTGCGCCGGTGAGGTCGGAGATCACATCCGGCAATTTGGACTCAAGGTCACGCAAAATTCGTTCTTTGTAGTAAAGTGCCTTTTCGTTGTCAAACATCGCCATGTGCGGGGTAGAATCGCGGGTGGCCATTTTCCATCCGGGGAGAAGGAATAACTCTGGATGCCAGCCCCACATAAACATCGATAACTGTTCAGTCGGGCTGTACGTTGCCTGAATTTCCCTCAGAACTTCCTCCATACGAAGCGCTCCAAACCACCGGCTCCCATGT
>DAIRSW010000016.1:0-28918 GCA_036804205.1 Verrucomicrobiia bacterium
TCAAAAGCTCCACCCGCGCCTGAGCGGCATCAAATCGCGACTGCTCCTCATCCAAATCCGATGTCGAAACAGCTCCCGAACCTTCCACCGCACGCAATCGTTCGAGCTGCCGTCGACTGTCGGTCAGCGCGGCCTTGGCTTCGGATAGCTCCGCAGCGATCTCGCGATCCTCTAATTCAAAAAGAAGATCTCCCTCTTCAACCCGCTGCCCTTCTTCAAAGTGGATAGCGCGTATCCTTTCGGTTACCTTGGAGGTGAGAGTCACGGATTCATTCGCTAAGAGGGTGCCCAAAGCTTCCGCCTCGTCCACAACCGTAGTTTGCTCCACTCTGGTCACCAAAACTGGAGCGGTGGCCATCCGCGCCGCATCAGCTTCTGCTCCCTTAGGCAAGAAAAACAAAACGAGGGCGCCAGCAATGCCTCCGCCTACCACCCACGGAACCCATGAAGGTGATTTTCCATCCTGGTCAGCATCTGCTGTTGGATTTGGATCTTCAGAACGAGTGACAGATCCCGCTGTTGTGGCCGCTTTTTCGACTTCTTGCTCGGGCACAGGGGTTTTCTCGGTCGTAGGCGTCAATGTAGAAACGTTCGGACCAGCAAAAGAGGTTCAAAAAATCTTGGAATCAAGATTTTTTTGCTCGCAGTGCGCTCGCAACGCTTTAACACCGCGCATAACACCGCGCATTGAACACCGCGCATTCTGCCTGCATTTCTAATTCCTCCTTGCATCCTGCCTGAATTCGTGCAGATTTACCATCCTCTTTTGAAAGGCGAGTTATTGTGACCATCCTGGTCCATGGGGTTCGCTTGAGAAAGGTTTCTTTCCTCCACCAATGAGCGCCCGAGGGTGACCACCGCAGGCTCGACTAAGCCGCGTCAATAATCACGTTTTACAACGTCATTTCCACGCTTGCTGATCCATGACGGACCTTTGGTGCTTGGTAAACCATTCTCAGATAAACTCCCAAGGCGGATGCTTGCTCGATTTGTTCGGTTGTTGATTTCCACACTCTATCAGGATTTCTCAACGCAACACTCAGAGCTAGGCAAAACATGTTTCGAGTGAAACATCTTTGCGATCTCAACATCTTGTCCCATACCAACCCTAACCCTTATTTTATGGTCACCCTTGAAGAGCAGTATAAAACCATGGTCGCGAACAGTTTTCGCGACCTCAAAGAAGGCAGTATCATTATCGGCCACATCCTCGAAATCCGTCAGCACGAAGTGCTTGTCGATATCGGATATAAAAGCGAAGGCGTCATCCACGTCTCAGAATTTGATGAGCCAGAAGAACTCCAGGTCGGCGACGAAGTCGAAGTCCTCCTCGAACGCCTCGAAAACGATGAAGGCATGGTGGTTCTTTCCAAAGAAAAAGCCGCCCACAAACAAAACTGGGACAAAATTGTCAAAGTTTTCCAAGGCGACGGCCTGATCAAAGGCAAAGTCCGCAGCGTCGTCAAAGGCGGTCTCACCGTCAACATTGGCGTGGAAGCTTTCCTCCCCGGCTCGCAAGTCGACGTAACCCCACCCAAAGATCTCCAACAATTTGTTGGCAACGTTTACGACTTTAAAATCGTCAAAATTCATGACGATCGCAAAAACGTGGTCCTCAGCCGCCGCGAACTCATCGAAGCAGAACGCGCCGAAAAACGTTCCGCCTTCCTCGACACAGCCAAAATTGGCGAGCGCGTGATCGGCACCGTCAAAAATCTCACCGACTTCGGAGCCTTCGTCGACCTTGATGGCATGGACGGACTCCTCCACATCACCGACATCTCTTGGGGCCGAATCAATCACCCCAGCGAAATGCTGAACGTGGGCGATTCGCTCGAAGTTCTTATTCTCGACATCCAACGCGATCGCGAACGAGTCTCCCTTGGGCTTAAACAACTCCAAGGCAACCCATGGGCCGACATCGAAGTTCGCTTCCCGGTTGGTCAACAGGTCAAAGGCAAAGTCATCAACCTAGTGCCTTACGGAGCTTTTGTGGAAATCGAAGAAGGGGTCGAAGGCCTCATCCACGTTTCCGAAATGTCCTGGACCAAACGCATCACCCGGCCAGCCGACGTGCTTACCGTCGGACAAGAAGTCGAAGCGGTGGTACTTGGCATTAACACCGAAGAACAAAAAATCTCTCTTGGCCTGCGTCAGCTCGACTCCAATCCATGGGAAGAAATTGAAGCTCGCTTCAGCATTGGCACCACCGTCAAAGGAACCGTGCGCAACATGACCGCTTACGGTGCCTTCGTGGAACTCGAAGACGGCATTGATGGCATGATTCACGTCTCCGACATGAGCTGGACCCGCAAAATCAATCACCCCAGCGAAATGCTGAAAAAGGGTGAGGAAATCGAAGCCGCAGTCATCGAAATCGACAAAGACAACCAACGCATCAGCTTGGGCCTCAAACAGCTCGAATCTGATCCATGGCGTGACATCGATGAGAAATACAAAATCGGTGATCTGGTCCAAGGCAAAGTCACCAAGCTCGCCAGCTTCGGTGCTTTCGTGCAACTGCAAGACGACATCGATGGCTTGGTCCACATCTCGCAAATCAGCGAAGACCACGTGGCCAAAGTCAAAGACGTCATCAAAATCGGTCAAGACGTGGAAGCACGCGTCATCAAAGTGGACAAAGTCGAACGTCGCATTGGGCTCTCCATCAAAGCGGCCAACTACTCCGACGAAGATCTCCGTCGCGAAACCGAAGCCTTCGACAACTTCCGTCCTGGCGAAGACATGGTCGGCTTGGAACAAGCCTTCCAAGTTGCGTCAGAAGAATATCGCCCCGGCGAGAAGAACTAAGTTTCCTTCAAATAAAGGTCGTCGTTGCGGAATACGCAGCGGCGACCTTTTTTTGTGGTCAGCCGCCAATCACCCCCAACTCGGGGAGCCATAGGTCGCATTCGTCCCCTTCGTCCCTGGCATCCCAGGCCGGCCGATTGTCTGTTATGGCTTCTACATACCAGATCCCGCTGCGCGTTCGCAGCAGTCGATGACGCTGCCTCACGTGCTGTGCAGGAGGAACTAAAAGCCTTCATAAAACAGTGCCTGGATCAAGGGTGCGTTTTCCCAGATCAGATCATAGGCATACAATATGTGGAGCTGGGTGTCGCCACCGTCCGTCCAGACATCCCGAACCACAATTTCGCTGCCACCTTGCACATTCGGACCATGGCGATGGCCGATGACCGAGACATTTTCAATCAGACTATCAAAACTATTCTGATACCCGAAGTAACCCGAAGCTCCGGCCGTGCTAGGATGGGCCGACCACAAAAGATCGCTGTCCGAGATGGTCACATCCTTGCAATTCGACAGCCAGAGCATATCGCGTCCGCCGTTCTCGCCAGTGATGTCTGTAAATAACGCGTTGGCAATTAGAGCAGAGCTGGTGCCCACAAAGGAAAGCCAGTGCCACTCGCTGCCAGGGGTTTGAAGCTGCTCAAAATGAATTTTACGAATCCCCACATTGCGTATGGGATGAATGCGGCGAATGGTGGTGATGCCAATCGGGGCGGAATCAAAGCGGATGGGCACGTCCAGCTGCAAGGTGTTCCCATTTACCGCGGTCCCTCGAAGATACTGGTTGCGAGCGGGATTGACGAGATTGGCTGCCATGCCTTTCCAACCGTTTTCTGGATGGGCTCGCACTTCGATGTAATCACCGGCACCAAGCGGACCGACATCGGTCAAGGTGATGGAGGTCTCTCCCCGCTTTGCCGCAGTCGCCAGTTTCAGGTCTTGATTTCGCTCGGTCCACTCATCGCCCACAAAATTAATCCAACCTCCAATTCCTCCGCTAGTGCGGCGGTTCCGGATCTGCTGTGCCCGGACCATGAAAATGGCTATTGACCGAATGGAGCAGTGGCAGCGGAATTCAGTGGCATGCAGGCTACTGTTTCGAAAATCTCTATGAGCTTTGCACCGTTCGCTCCCTCTTTTCACTGGGTGGCATCACGTATGGATATGGTGCATTCAGCTCGGCACCGGACAGCATGCACGGCCCTCAGGGACCCCGCAATGTGCTTTATAATTCCGACATTGAATCAAGTTGGGATGGACTCGCTATGCGCGGAGGCAACAAAGACTGGATTATCGCTTACAACAGGTTCCTGGTTCATGAAGGTCCGGGCGTGCTTATGCGCCTCGGCTCCAGCGGGCATCAAATTCACAAGAATGTGTTTATCCTCCAAAAAAGCAACGGCACCACCGGGCAGGCCGAGCGCAAGCTGGAGCACGTTGCAGGTGCTGCGATTGTTTTTCAAACCCCAGACTGCGTCAACGTGTCTCTCTCGGAAAATCAGAAAATCATGTCTACGGTACGGAGGTATTGACCGAGGGCACTCCAACTTCCACTCGTAAGGAGGGCAATCAACTTTCCAAAACCATCCCGGACCCACTACCCGGTCCGCCCACCGCGGTAGTCCCATCGATCTACGAGTGGCAGATGAATCGGGCCGGGCTTTGATATCTCGTTTCTTGAATCAAAAATCCTAGCGCCGCGCCTCGAAGCAGCGCACAGTCTTTTTTCCATGACCCACCCGCTTCGTTTTCGTCAAATTCACCTCGACTTCCACACCTCCGGCGCTATTGGCGGCATAGGTAAAAGGTTTAACAAACAGCGCTACCAAGAAACCCTGCGAAACGCGGCGGTGGACAGCGTGACCACGTTTGCTCTCTGTCACCACGGATGGAGCTATTACGACACGCAGGTGGGCAAGCGCCATCCCGAGTTGGAGTTTGACCTCCTGCGTGCGCAGTTTGAGGCTTGCAAAGAGATCGACATCAATGTGCCGATCTATCTTACCGCCGGCGTGCACAACGTCGCAGCCGACGAGCATCCGGAATGGCGTGTGATTGGTAGTGACGGCCGCCTAGCCGGGTGGAACAACAACAATCTTGAGCCTGGCTTTAAGATGCTAAGTTTCCACTCCCCATACCTCGACCACCTCTGTGATCAAATTCGGGAGGTGGTCCGCCTTTTCCCTGAGGCGAATGGCATTTTCCTCGATATCATTAGTCAACCGGAGGATGCCTCCATTTGGGGTCTTCAGCACATGCAAATCAAAGGCCTGGATCCACTCAAAGCGGAGGACCGCGAGCAAAGCCGGCTTGACGCATTGAAGAAATATTACGAGCGATCGACCGAGGCCGTGCGGTCGATTGATCCCGACATGCCTGTATTTCATAACAGTGGTCATATCCGCCAGGGCCAACGGGACATCCTTCCCTACTTCAGCCACTTGGAATTGGAAAGTCTGCCCACGGGTGGCTGGGGCTACGACCATTTTCCTCTTTCAGCAAAATACGTCGCTAAACTCGGAATGGAGTTCCTAGGCATGACCGGCAAGTTCCACAGCACTTGGGGCGAGTTTGGGGGGTATAAACATCCCAACGCCCTTCGATACGAATGCTGCGCGATGCTTGCCTACGGGGCGAAATGCAGCGTCGGCGACCAACTTCATCCAAGTGGAGAATTGGATGCCAGTACTTACCGCATCATTGGCGAGGCTTACCGAGAGGTTGCCAGCAAAGAAGCCTTTGTGATGGGAGCAGTAAGCCTGGCCGACGTGGCTTTTATCAGTAACGAGTCGATTTCTGAGACGCCGAAGCAACGGACATATCCTGGCGATGTTGGCGCCGCTCGAGTGCTGCTCGAGGAGCATAGTCTTTTCGACATCCTTGATACCGAGATGGACATGGCCTCGTACAAGCTTCTGATTTTGCCGGATTCGATCCGTGTAGGAGAGGCGCTTGCATCAACAATTAAGACTTACCTTGCTGGAGGAGGAAAGCTTCTTCTTACCGGTGAGAGCGGGCTCAGTGCCGAGGGACAGCTACTTTTCGACGTCGGCGGCAAGACTTCTGGACCAAGCCCGTTCTATCCGGATTACATTCTCCCGGAGGCGGAGCTTCAACCTGAATTCTGCTCAGATCCCATGGTGATGTATTGCAGCAGCCAGCGACTGGAAATCACGGATGGGCAGTCCCTGGGTGTCGTATACGATCCCTACTTCAATCGCCAGTGGAATCATTTTTGCAGCCATCAACACGCCCCGGCCCGGCCTGAACCTTCCGGCTACCACTCCGGCGTCATTAAGGGGAATCTCTGTTACCTGGCCCACCCTGTTTTCTCCGCCTATTCCACTCATGGCCAAGTTGCGCTGCGACAATACCTCGGCAAACTACTCGACAGACTGCTACACGGCACGAAGCAAGTCGAGCTGGAAAACTTTCCCACGACCGGGCGGGTCTCTCTCACTCAACAGCTCACCGAGCGCCGCTACATTCTTCATTTACTCAACCCGACCACTATTAACCGGGGTGGAGCCACCCGACTGCATGGAGGCAATCTTGCTGGCACCCAACAATCCTACGAGGTGATTGAAGATATCCGGCCCGCGTTTGACATTGGCATCCGACTGCGGCTGGCGGAGAAGATCCAGTCTATAACCCTTGAGCCCGAAGGCCGAAAATTAGAATTCAGCACCAGCCCGGACGGGATCACTCTGCGTCTTGACCGCCTTGATCTCCATCAAATGGTGGTTTGCCACTACTGACAAGTAAACTGAGTCTCGCTGCCTTCGTCTCTGCGCTCTGCGGTGACCTTTTTGGATCTTCCACTTAATCAAGCCACGCCATCTTGGCTAAAGGCCAGGGCGCATCAGATCACTGACCTTGGTTTGCCGCGTAAACCTCCGGATTTTTACGTTGACAGAAGGGGGCTAGGTGTCTAACCAATTTTAGATGCCCCTTAAGCTGGGTTTCTTTCCTTGTCCCCCCAAAACTCCAAATGTATCACCCAGCATTTCTTCGGCTGTTTGCCCATGTGTTGAACAGCCTGCACGCAGAAAAACTGCCGATCAGCTCTGATTCGGCAAGATTAGAGGGACACCCACTAACCCGTGATTGCGTGTCACACCAAGAAAGTCCCTCCCATGAACATCACCATCCCAAAAAATATCCTTGCGTTGCTCTTGACGTCCTGCGTTCTGACCGGCCTCGCACCATCAGCGCTCGCTCAAGCTGACGAAAGCATTTTCAATGTTGTAAACACCCACGTGCACGTGGATGTGAACGCGGGCAACGATCAAAACACAGGACTTTCCGCTAATTCCAAAGTGCGCAGCCTCGAAAGAGCCATGCAGATTGCCAGAGCGGAAAACATTGCCAATCGAAGCGTCAAGATCAACGTCTATCCAGGAACCTACCCACCTGGCTGGCCGGCGTGCGGCCGGCGAGCTCGTTCTTCCGGACGGGGTGAACTATCGCTTTGCCGGAGAATATGAAAATCAGGTTCGCGCTGAGGCGCGACTGCTCGTGATTGTTCCGCTGTCCTTAATGATTATTTTCCTACTGCTCTATGGCCAATTCAGGTCAATCGCCAGAGCTATGGTGGTTTTCAGTGGAATTTTTCTCGCCTGGTCCGGGGGTTTTCTACTGCTTTGGTGCTTCAACCAGCCATGGTTTTTAGATTTCAGTGTAGCGGGTGTGGATTTTCAGCAAGTTTTTCAAGTGCATCCGATCAACTTAAGTGTCGCGGTGTGGGTTGGATTTCTGGCTCTCTTTGGCATCGCGACGGACGATGGCGTCCTCATGACTACCTACCTCGCACAGCAATTTGAAGAAAATCGACCGCAAGACGTCAAAACGATTAGAGCTGCGGTGATCGCTGGAGCGGCGAAACGAATTCGCCCTGCTATGATGACTACGGCTACAACCATTTTGGCTTTACTGCCCGTAGTTACCAGTGTGGGTCGAGGATCGGATGTGATCGTGCCCATGGCTTTACCAACCGTGGGCGGCATGACAGTAGCGATCCTAACCGTCATCACTGTGCCAACACTTTTCTGCTGGATTGAGGAATTCAAACAGCAGAAATCTCAAAAACAACAAAAAACAAAACTATGAAACGACAAAGTGTGAAACTTCTCACCTTCCTGATGGTGCTCGGCCTGGCCTCTGCCAATGCGAAGGACAAAGACAAAGAATCGACCGGGGGCGGATGCGTTTGTCCTGGCACCACCTCCGCAAGTGCCGATGCCTCTGAGTATCCAAGCACTACTTGTCCTGTAGGCGGTGGCGCGCTGGACTCCATGGGTGGACCTTATGTTCACAAGCATATGGTCACCACGGATGGCGTGGAAAAAGAGATTGAAGTGCGCCTCTGTTGCGCCGGTTGTCTGAATAAATTCAACGAAGACCCCGCGCTCTACATCGAAAAGGTCTACGGAAGCTAATCGGTCATCTGTTAGGCAGCGGCAGCTAACTCCACCACAAGGAGTTCGCTGCCGATCCTCAGCAGCGTCCGACGCTTTCCTCAAAATTCACACCGGTCGACGAAGGTGTTTTCAATTTTGGCAAGAACTTCTGCGACAAGGTGAAGTGAGCCAAGCACCACACTTGATGGCACAGCGCTGCTTGCGTCATTTGTTATCCTGAGCCAAGCGTTATCGAAGCTTGGCTCGGCGACGATGTTGCTTGCGACATCATGTGCCCGCAGTGCTTGCGCGAGTTGATCAGCAGGAAAAGAGCGTTCGCCTCCCGCCTCGGTCACAATGATGGTTTCGGCTAGTTGCTGAAGATACGGCAGGCAGGCCAGCAGATCTTTGTCTTTCATTAGGCCAAGCAGCATCACCTTGGCCTGCTTGGAACCGAAGTGGTTCCGCCAATTGACCCGAAAAGCTTTCAGGCTGGCCGGGTTATGAGCACCATCAAGCAGAATCGAGCCGCGCAGATCCCAGCGACCCGGCCACGTTGTGTTGCGCAGGGCTTCCGCAACGCGTGATGCCTCTGCATCCGGCAAGAGAAGATGTAGTGCGTCCCGCGCAAGTGCAGCATTGGTTTTCTGATGCGCTCCGGCCAAGTTTAGACTCCCATTGTTCCAGGGGCTGGTGCTCCAATGCAGCGGTGCCTTTTTTTCGTTGGCAACCCGGCTCAGAACCTCCTCAACGGCAGGATCTTGCCGCACCGAAATAACTGGGACACCGGGTTTGATAATGCCCGCCTTTTCACCCGCAATGCTCGTGAGGTCTTTGCCTAGGATATGACCGTGATCATGCGAAATAGGGGTGATCAGGCATATTTCCGGCGTAACAATATTGGTTGCGTCGAGGCGACCTCCCAAACCGGTTTCTAGGACAACCCAGTCCACATGACTTTGGACGAACGCCCAGAAGGCTAGAGCGGTGGTCAGCTCAAAAAAACTCGGCTGAACCTGATGAGCTTCGCCAATTCGCTGCAGCTTCGAGAGTCCTTCAGTGACCACGGTGTCATCGATTGGGTGACGGTTGATCTGGATGCGTTCGGCGAAGCGGACTAAGTGCGGCGACGTGTAAAGGCCGGTGCGAAAACCGAGAGCTCTCAAGGCGGCTTCGCAGAACGCGGCCGTGGACCCTTTGCCGTTGGTGCCCGCGATGTGGATGCAGCGGAGCTTTTGGGAAGGCTGCCCAAGCTGCGCATCCAGCCAGCGCATGGATTCTAAGCCGAGTTTGATTCCGTGTTTCTGAGAACCGGATAGCCAGTGAAGGGCTTGCGTTGGGTTAGCAAAGTGCGGTTGCATCGAAGGCTGTGGAGGTTTTTAGGTGAGGGAGATAGTTTGCCTATGAGTAACAACGAACCAGAAAGGACGAACGGGACTTTTAGGGACGCAAGGGGTTCCGCCGAAGGGTTTATTCCGCCGCACAGTGGGTATCAGGATCTGCTTTCTTATCAGAAAGCGCTTGTGGTTTATGATGCGACTCTTCATTGTTGTGATCGCTACATAAGCAAGCGCTCCAGCACACACGATTAGATGGTGCAGGCTGCGCAGTCTGGGAAACAGAACATCTTGGAGGGTAGCGAGGCAAGCGGCACATCTAAGGAAGCCGAAATCAATGTTACCGGCGTTGCCAAGGCAAGCTATAAGAAGCTTTTGGAGGATTACCGCGATTTTATGCGCACTCGCAGCATCGAAGAACGGACTCCCAACCACCCGCGTCCTTGCGGTCCCTATAGTCCCTTTCCCTAAGGCTCCACCACATAAAAAGTGTCATCCACACCAATCGAAAAAAATCGCGCATCATACATAGGCGAGACCTGCGCCGGCGGCCAAGCGAAATTACCCACGCTGGTAGCGCGCGCCAAGCTACGGCTAACTCCCGCGCCTTGAGCGACCCGGTCAAAGTAAAGGTTGGTTCGATCGTCGCGCAGCTCGGAATGCGATAGCCCTAAACTCGAATCGGTAGTTTCGGGCAGCCGATAAAACTCAGCCACGCTGTCGAGCTTTGGGTTCACGGTTTCGAGACCGGCTGGCAGGGGATCCTCAAGCGCCAAGTAAAACTGATGCTCATCCGCATGCAGCCGGTAGGTAACTAAAATCTCATCACCGATGTGCGCAGGCTTGCCTTGTGTGCCCACTCGTTCTGGATTGGTAAGGTTATGCACCACTCGCTCAAGATGGAGCCCCTGGTTGGCTCGTTCATCATTGGCTCCGCGAGGCAGTCGATAGGTGGCGTTGGCGAGATAGCTTTTGGCTTTGTCGTGTCCGCTGACCTGCTGAACCAGTCGTGCGAAATAGGTGTAGTCCGCCAAAGTCCATTCCGCTGTGTTGCGTAGTGGAGCAAACCGGTCAGGCGTGGGGAAGCCCGATGGAAGGCTGAGCGGCTCAACTCCCTCGCTTTGTAGGATGGTGCGGAACGCGAGAAGGCTCCAAAGATTTTCTTGGGTACTAAACGCCGCACCGTTGTTGAGCACAGGCGTTAACAGCTCCAAACTTTCGGCACGGGCCTGGGGAGTCCAGGAGTCACCCCCGAGGGTTGCGCGAGCAAAAACCCGGATGGCTTTATCACGAGTAACGCTACCAAAGCTTTCTGGATCGAAGCCGCGATCGATCAGGGGAGCTTGAATCTCCGCTTGCAACTGCGCAAGTTGATCAGGCAGCGCGTTGAGTTGCGCTATACTGAGTGCCAATAGTGCACGCGCATCGATCGGCCAGGTTTCACGATGCTCATACATGGCCTCGGCTAGTGCGATTTGCTTGGCTGGATCAATGTTGCGCTGGGTGAGCACATAAAGAGCGAGCGCTCGAGCGAAGGGGTGCACGCGACTGCCCTTGTTTTCTGCAACGAGTTGGGTGGCAGCGTTGATTCTATCGCGCAAGTTTTCTGGAACATCAATGTTAATCCGGTCGAGTTCCAGAAGCATCCAGGCGCCCATTGCGCTGGTGGTGTAATTGCGATTCCCGCCCGGCCAGTATGGGAGAAATCCATCGGAATCTATGGATTGGTCGAACTTTTTCAGCACGGAGACAGCAAGCTCGTTGAGGTGTGCAAGTCGATCCTCACCGTCGGGCAGGTAAGCCATCAATTCACCCAGCAGCGAGTAGGTGAGCATACGGGTGCTGACTTGCTCGAAACATCCATGCGGATAATCCAGAATGACCGGGAGACCACTCATCATGGGCATCCAAGGCGAAGTGGAGACGGCCATACGATATTCTCCGGTGCCCTCAGCCCAGCGGCTTGGTAGATCTGGGGTTTCATCCGGCGTCAGCGCGCCACCAAATGCTTCGCGACGCACGATGGTGGGTGAGCGGACGGGGATGGTAAGTTTCACGGCGTCGTTCAACAGCCCCGCGCTGCCTTGAAACTCGATGTTTGCTTCGGTGCCGGTGTCTGTAACTCGAGCAGGAAAGGTGACGACTTTGCCTACTCCTTGAATGGTCTCAACAAGTTGAGGGCTAGAGTCAAGTAGCTCAATGGCACCTTCGACCCGGACACTCACTTCGACCGGGAGTCGCTCGGCTTGGTTTTGACGCACCACCGTGCGAAGTTCAAACTCATCTCCGTTGCGGAGAAAACGTGGCAGGGCCGGCTCGACCATGAGTTTTTGTTGAACCAGAATTTCGGAGTCGCTACTACCGAACCGATGGTCCCGGGTGTGCGCCAACGCAATAATGCGGAAGGTGGTGAGGCTATCCGGCAAGTCAAAACTGAAATCAGCTTTCCCAAGAGCGTTGGTGCGTAGGCTTGCCGCCCAATAGGCCAGTGGCTGAAAATTTTCACGAACCAGCATCGCGAAAAGCATCTCGTCTCCTCCATCCCCGATCACGAAACCTTTTTCGGTGATGTCACGGGGATTGATGCCTTCAGAAAGTTGTCCGATGGCCATTCGGGTTTGAATGGAGTGGCTGCGGTAAGGATAGAAGTTTGGAATCAGTTGAGGCAATGTCCAGCCGCCCAAACGAAGGATAGCATCATCAACCGCAAGGACGGTGACCTCTGCGTCAGATACAGCTTGGCCTTGGGACATTGCGAGGATGGTACCTTCAACTTTTTGTCGCGGCTCGAAGACTCGAGTTTCGAGTTGGTGTTCGAGTTCGATAAGCCAAGATGGATTGTCGATGTTGACTTCGACCGTCCCGAAGCGTTCAGCCGGCAAGCGATCTTCCCCTCCTGGCCGGACCAGGTAGACTGCAATGGTGGCGTTCGGGGCGTAGGAGGCTTTGATGGGAATCTCCAAGCGGCTGGTGTTGCCGGCCACATCAAAGATGTAATGATCCAAAATGTCCTCTGCTTCCACGGTGACCCAGGCTTGACCCAGAAAGGGAGATTGCACAGTGAGGACCGCGTTTTCACCCGCAGTGAGGTCGGATTTTTCTAGGCTCATCTTCAGACTGTGATCATGCTCCACGTATACATAAGACGAACCCCCGCCGCTGACGTAGACACGATCACTTACCACGGGAGCATCTGCCTGGTTTTTGGGGCGAAGACGCACTACGTACTCGCCGGGTTGCGCAACGGTCACTTGAACCGGCTGGCGGTCCGGGATTTCTAAAGTCTCAACGAGACTTCCTTCGCGGTGATTTTGCCACCGCACAATGAACGGGGCGAGTTCTTCTTTGACGCTTCTGTAGGTGACGTGATGCACCTCTGCGATGAGTGGGTAATTCTGGATCTCTTCCGCCTCGGCGTCGAGCGCAGAGGTGTGAATATCGATCTTTAAGGAAGTCTCTTCTTCATTTTCTGGAAAGGCCTGACTGGCCCGAACTCCAAGATATGCTTTGCTGATTTGGTGAAGTCCGCTGCTGCCTGAGGTGATGGTTTGCCCCTCGGCAGAGAGGACATCGACTCGCCAATCAACCCAAGTGCGGGCATGGAAAACCCCGTCCTCAAAGGGCGGCTCACTTTGCAAGGTCACACTGCCGTCGGCGTCAAGTTCGGCTTCGCCGGTGACTTCTACAGTGATGAATTCTGGCGGAGTTACCCCGACGCTGTGAGCATCGGTACGCCGAAATTCCCAGTCCCATCCCCCGATACTATTCCACGACGCGGTCCACCGGACTTTGGCTCCGGCATTCGGGCTGCCATGGAAATAGGAGGAGTGAACCTGAATGTCGGAACGCGCCCCGGTGTTGGTGAGCAGTTCGGTGCGCACATCAAAAAGAGGCGGGCGATATTCTTCGACTCTGAAATAGTTTCGAACCTGCTCGCCCTCGCTAAGGTTCACAAGAGCGGTGTAAGTATTAGGGGCGGCATTTTCTGGGATGAACCACTCAGCTTCCCAGCTTCCAAATTCGGATAAAGGAATTTGCTGCTGATGCACCACCGGCCCACTCCATCCGGATTGAATCTGGAGATCGATGGATTGGGGCTTGGGCATGGCAAGCTGCATGCCTTGGGCGTAGCGATGGATGCCCTTCAGCTTGACCAAATGTCCGGGTCGATAAACAGGCCGATCGGTCACCACCAGTGAACGATGGCCGGAGAAGCGGCCCGAACCGTAGGCATAGTGGAAGCTGCTAGGCATAGCTTCCTGCAGGTGGGTGCGTCCGTTTTCGCGAATGAGAAAGTAGCGAGGAAAAACGTCACTCGAGCCAGCCCAGTCGGCGACTGGAAAAACTGCTAAGCCCATCTCGTCGGTGGTGACTTGGCGACGCAGCTCGTTCTTGATGGTGAGAAGCTGCACTTCGGCCCCGGCAATGGGGCTATTGTCGTCCATCCGAGCGACCCGCAGGACGTTTTCGCTTGAGCCGGTTTTGAGGGTGGCCAGGACGTCGGTGAAATAGATGAGCGATCGATTTCCCAGGGTGCGCCCTTCCCGGTCTTGGGTGGTGACCTCCAGAAGATAAGCTCCGGCGAATGCAGATCCTTCGGGCTGCACTTGAAGACTTCGAAGCTCTTCGTGATTGGGCTCGGTGGCCGGGGTTGTGCCTCGTGCCACAACTTCTAGACCGAGCTCATCAATCAGGACCGTGGTCGGCTGAGGCTTGGCTCCGTCAGGCCCGCGGACGACGTGTCCGGTGAGTGGGCTGCGGGCCTGATCCCGAAATTCTCGGAGACGGTTTTGAATGGTTTCAAGCTGGTACATGGGCACCCGGGCCAAGCGCCACTCTGTCTCAAGGGTGTTGCTTTGAAGGAAAGCAAAGTTAAGTCCGCGAGCACTCCGCTGGGTGCTTTCGTTCTGCGGAAAAATGATGGAGGCCTGGCGGTCCTGAAAGCTTGCACCCCACTGCGAATCTTTGGTGAGGGTAAAGCCGTTGGTGCTGGGCAAACCTTCTCGGATCGTGATGGTGTAGCGTGTTTCCCAGTCAAAATCGCCTTCCAAAAGGATGGTGCGGCCTTCGGGGGTTATTCGAAGATTTTCAACAGCGGGCTCAATGGAGACCATTTGGCTGTTAAACTTTTCTTCGTCCAGCTGTTCGTTGAGACGGATTGAGATGTGTGGAGATTGTCCGGCAAAATGAAAGGCTCCAACCCAATCAACGGCAACTTGACCGGCCTCCCCCAGCGAAAGACGTTGGGTAAAGGGCAGGCTTTCTCCAAAAGTAACCTCCTGAAGTGGCTCAATAATAAGATCGTAGCTTTTCCCAGGCAGCAGCGGAGTCCTGGGGCGCACAGACATGTGTGTGCCTGGCTGGAGAGCGTCGCGAGGGGTGGTGTTCTCATCCCAGGAAAGGGTGACCTCCACAGGAATGCTTTGACGCGATTCGCGCTCAAGGAAGGTGGTGTTTTTGACCACGTCTTCGGGCTTGACCGGGTAAGAAAAGGCGAGGTGGATTGGCGCCTCGGCCGGAAGTGTCCCGTAAAAACCATGGGATCGCGTAACGGTGAACGGCCGGGTCTGATAGATAGCAATTGGCTCATCGCTGGTGACGGGATTGCCAGCCAAATCGGTAAGGCCGTCGATTACATTCAGCGTGTAGTCAGTATTGGGGCGTAGCTCTCCGATTATTCGTACGTAACCTTCGCTGGGGCTGATCCATCGAAAGTTCGACTCTAGCTCGGGTGAGAAAAGCAAGGGGGTTGGTTGGTCGTCTTGATCAATGGCTTCTGGTGCGACCATCGCTTGATCGAAGCGAACAAAAACATTGAGACCACGATGAATATTCCCGGAAGAAGGTCGCGCGGATATTTCGGCGGAGAGACTTGGTCCGGTCGAGAACAAAAGGCTGATGAAGCAAAAAAGAGGAAGAATGCGAAGCGACATAGTAGGAGCAGGTTTAAGAAGTGTAAATTTTATCAGCGGTGAAGTCTTTTAAGGCAGGTGGCGAGGCGGGCGCGGGTGCCGGATGAATTTTCGATCGCTAGACTACGCTCAAAAAACTCTACGGCTTGCGGCAGGAGCGAACGGTCTTGGGCAATCTCCCCTGCCAAGCGCAGCGCATTCGCATCGCGTGGACTTTGGGCGATTGCTTGATCACAAAGGCTGGCGGCGCGAGGAAGATTACCCAAGCGTTTTTGGGCAATGGCGGCCTGCACATAATATCGGGCGGGAGGATTTTCGGTGGCGAGAAAAAACTCGGCATCTTCCCAGGCAAGCTGTGGCTGCCAAATGCGATGGAGGAGGAGAAGCCGTTCGTAACGTTTTTCGAGGTTCCCCGGGTCGGCGGCTATGGCAGTGTCGAAAGCATGAAGTTCACGAGCTAGCTCGGAAGTCAACGGGCTGGCCTGGTTCACTACCGCGACACCAAGCTCCTGAGCTTCCTGTTGCGAACCGAGCGTTCGCAAGAGCTGGGCGAGAATCATCCGAGAAAGAGTCGCTTGAGGGCGTTCTTGGGCAAGTCGACGTGCCCTTGCAACCTGGTGGTGAGCCAAGCCATCTTTTTCAAGCAGCAGGATCAGTTGGTTCTGCCAAGCATCTAAAGTGGAGTCGCTTACGCTTTCTGAATCGGGACGAGCATCGCCCGCCTCTTTTTCCCAAGCCTCAAGCTGAGAAATAGGATCGCCTTGAAGGCGTTCGAATTTCGGAAATTCACTTTGCACATAGCTGTCGGTCGCATCAGTCGCGTTGGCTGCGACAGCGTCTTCGAGGGCAGCACGCCATTGGCCCGCGACAAATCGAGCCAAAGCCCGATCCATAAACCTGGACGCGGCTGGATCGAGGGCGCAGAGTTGATCTAAGGATAAAAGTCTTGCTTCCTCATCCTTAAGCAAAAAGGCGGTGTGATTCAGGGCTTGCCAAAATTCAACACGTGTGGGCTCAAGCTCGAGCGCCTTTTGATAAGACTGATGGGCTTCCAAGCGCTGTGCTTGTCGGTCCTCGACCTCCGAGTCCGATCCAATCTCAGCCCGCCAGAAGGCTGCTCTCCCTTGAAAATAATAAAAGTCTGCATCTCGGTGATCCGGATAGCGCTCACTCCATTCAGCAAGCGCTCGGGCTAGAGCCACGTGGTCGGGAGAAGTGTTGGTCAGGAGCGCGGCGAGTTCTCGTAGCAAAGCGAAATGCTCTTCGCCTTGGGCTTGACTCAGGGCGCGCTCAAGTTGCTCCCGATGAGCCCAGGCTGCAACCGCATCGGTCTCGGCGGCTTCGCGAGTTTCCGCCAGTGATGCATGAATGTCTGAGGAAGCCAAAGCCCCCAAACACAGGAAAATCATGAGCAAGATTGCTCGTGTTTGAAAAAAAAACCTAGGGCGTGCAAGAGACATATGGAGGAGATAGTATGTTTTAGACAAAGAGGGAATGAGTTTATTAGAAAAAAAATGAATGATTCCGCAAATGTAAAAGCTGTTAGAGAAATAGGGTTGGTTCACTTGCCGTGACGGATGTCTCGAGCTTCCAGCCAATAAAATACTTCTTCCGCCACGTTTTTGGCGTGGTCAGCGAGCCTCTCGATGGCGCGCGCCGCAATAAGAAGATGAAGTCCGGAATCGGTCAGGTGCGGTCTATCGAAAATGGTCTCGCCAAGCTGGCGCATCACTTTCCAGTAAAGAGAATCCACCTCTTCATCCCGAGCAATAATCTGGTTTAAGGGAGCCTTATTTTGCTGCACAAAAGCATGGTGCCCCTGTGCCATCATTTCTCTGGCGATGAATGCCATGCGAATTACGTCGCCTCGTTCCAAATCTTGCAGCTGACTTTCTATCCTCAAAACGGTGCGAGCCATGACCTCGGCTTGATCGGCGATCCTTTCGTAGTTGCTAGAAATCTTCGAGGCGACCAGCATGAACCGCGCATCACTCGCCACTGGTCCACGGGTGATGTGGTTGACCACTTTTTCGTCGACCTCCATTTCAAGCTCGTCTAGTTGGCTATCCTCAGACACGACTGTTTTCGCCAGGGTTTGGTCGCCGGCTTCGAGCGCTCGGATCGCGATCGAAAGGTTGCGGTCGGCTAAGCCAAACATCACCTCAAGCAAGGAGTGAATCTCTCGTAAATACTGATCCAATTGTTGAGCCATGTGCCAATCACCATGGTGGCAAATGAGGGGCCGTGGCAATCACAAAAGCCAACAACCGAAAGTTTTTCGGTCGAAAGATCTCGCATTATCAACATTGGGGGTCAGCCGGGGCATTGACACAAAGTTAAGAAAGCTCGGCCGTTGGAGTTGCGCGGCGCCTTCAGGCGGCACCATAACCGGCTAAAGGCCGGGACTCCAACTCACAGCAACTCGGCGATTTGCACTGCATTAAGTGCCGCGCCTTTGAGCAGTTGATCGCCACAGACCCAAAAGCTGAGCCCGTTGTCGAAGGCTAAATCCTGACGAATCCGCCCTACCGCGCAGTCATCTTGACCCGCCCAATCACTGGGGAGCGGATACTTTGCTCCAGGGGGATCATCCACCACTTGCAGACCCGGAGCCGAATTTAAAACCCGCCGGGCCACCTCAGGTGAGACTGTTTTTTCAAATTCAGCGCTGACCGCCACCGAATGCGCGCGATGCACCGGCACCCGCACACAGGTCATTGACACGCGCAGAGACTCATGATGAAGAATTTTTCTGGCTTCGTGGAGCATTTTCATCTCCTCTTTGGTGTATCCGTTTTCCAAGAAGACGTCCACCTGGGGGATCACATTGCTGAGGATGGGGAACGGATAAACCTTGGGCTCAAGCGCCCGGCCTTCCACCTGTGCTTTCATCTGTTCATCGAGTTCCACAATGCCCTGGGCTCCAGACCCGCTGACGGCTTGGTAACTGGCTACCACCATGCGTGTGAGCCCAAAAGCGGCATGCAGAGGCCCCGCCGCCATCAGCGTGATCGCGGTAGTGCAATTCGGATTGGCGATAATCCCCTGATGTTTTTTCGCATCGTCCGGATTGATCTCGGGAATTACCAGAGGCACCTGGGCGTCCATCCGAAAGGCGGAGGAATTATCGACCACCACCGCTCCGGCCTTCACTGCCGCTGGAGCAAATTCAATGCTCCGGCCCGCTCCTGCACTAAAAAAGACAAGGTCCAGATCAGCAAACGCGTCAGCATCCAGCAGCTGGACCGGGTGCTCTTGCTGCCGAAAAATCATGGTCTTGCCTTGACTCCGTGGTGAGGCAAGCAAACGCAGGTCGCTCACTGGGAACTGCCGTTTTTCCATAGTGCGCAAAAGTTCCACGCCCACCGCTCCCGTGGCTCCAACAATTCCAATGCGTTTTCCTGTCGAACTCCCGATCATCATAAAATTTAACCTTGAGTTGCCCCAGAGCGCAAATATGACTTTCGCTCCATTCGAAGTTGCAAGCTACGCCAGGCTTGCTCAAAGCAGCTTTTGGCTTTCCCTTAAGTCATTGTGAATAGGCCTAGATTTTTTCTTCGAGTATTGGTGGAGCGACAAGTTTTACAGCTCATCCGAGCCGGACGAGTGTGGGAAGAGTATCCTGTTTCAACCGCTGAGGCGGGATTGGGTTTTGAGGAAGGCAGCAATAAGACGCCCACTGGCCGGTTTCGGATTATCGAAATGATTGGGGATGATGCTCCGCTGGGGACGGTTTTTAGAAGTCGCAAGCCCACCGCAGAGACCTTTGATCCGGCGAGCGAGGCAGACCAGATTACCAGCCGGATTCTTTGGTTGGACGGCTTGGAGAAGAAAAATCGCAACACCAAAGCCCGCTACATATATCTCCACGGCACCAATCACGAATCGCAACTTGGCACACCTCGCAGCCATGGGTGCATCCGATTAAGCAACAGCGATGTGGTTACGCTGTTTGACCGACTGGTTCCACAAACCAGGTTGCTCATCGGCTAGCCGGCAGCTTGCTTAACCCAAACAACGCTCAAGGTTTTTCTGAATTTCTGCTTTGTTCAAGTCCGGGCCAATGAAAACCAGCTGCGAGTGTCGATGTTCATCGTCCCGCCAAGCACGATCCCACACGATGGAAAAACGGTTGTTTACACCATGAAAAATGGCTCGATGACTCTCCCCCTGCACGTCGAGAATGCCTTTAGCTCGATAAATTTGTGCTTCCTCGGCTAGCCCATTAAAATAGGCTTCCAAAAGGTGCCCAACAAAAGGCCGCTCGTATTCAAAAGAAACCGAGTCGATCTTGGGATGAGCCAACTCTCGCAACTCATCAAGCAGCTGCGGGTCAACCTCCAACTTCTGGTCAATCGAGAAAGCCCGCCCGTCCAAGAGCAATTTCCAATCAATCCTGGCGTCTTGAGTGCGATAAATCTGGGTGTAGGGATTGAGTTTGCGGATCTGCTTTTCCAGGGCCTGCAAATGGTCCTCGGGGACCAGGTCGATTTTATTTACCAGCACAAAATCCGCCAAAGCCAACTGGTGCGACACCGTCTCCACCTTGGCCATCTGCTTCTGCAACTGCTCCGCGTCCACCACCGTGACCACCGAATCGATTTGTGCGAGATCACGAAGCTCCGGAATATTTTGAAACGTCTGCATGATGGGGGCAGGCTCAGCGATGCCGGTGGTTTCAATGATCAGATAATCAAACTGCCCCTTCTGAGCCATGTCATAGATGGTTTTCGCTAAATCAACCCGGATTGTGCAACAAAGACAACCATTGCTGAGTTCTAAAACATCCTCCTGCGTACGGGTGACCAGTTGTGGATCGATGGCAATGCGCCCGATTTCATTAATGATCACCCCAAAGCGCACCCCGCCGGGTTCCTCCAGAATCCGGTTAAGGAGCGTGGTCTTGCCCGCTCCAAGAAATCCAGTGAGGATGCCCACCGGCAACGGGCTGTTGCGTCGGTTACCCTGATTCGTTGGTTCGCTCATAGTATGAGCTAAGCAAGCGCTTAGCGTGTCCGGCTGACTGCGCGTTTGGCTTTCTCTGCGGCTTGCTGAGTGCGATGCCTCTGTCCGGTCACTAAACGGGTTTTTCTTTTCCGTAACAAGCGAGTCAGTTTATCCCACACTTTATCGATCGCGGCATAGAGCTCTTTGTCATCAGCCTCGGCATGCAGATCCGGCCCGGGAATCGCCACATGCACTTTGACGCGATGCCGCTTAATGGCCGAAGCTTTCTGGTCGAAAATTAATACCACATGGGCGGCGATGATTTCGGGCGCGTAGTCTTCGAGATGTCCAATTTTTTCAGCGACATAGCCGTGAATGGATGGTGTTAAGGTAAGGTGTCGGGGGCTGAGATGAATTTGCATCACTAAAATTTAAGCCAGCCTTTCCTGCTGGCAAGCAGAACTGAACCTCTAAATGACGATTGTTCTTTGCATTCTGGTGCAAGCCCTCTAAAGTTTGCCTTCCAAATCATGGATGCTCTTTTTAAGAAACTTGAGCAGGCCGTCAACAGCGGTGACTTGTTGGACGACAGCCTGAGTAATATGCGCTCCCTTTTAACGCCGGACGCTCCCGCTTACTTTAAAGAAAGCGTTGAAGAATTAGTAACACGCGGGGAGTGGAACGAACTCAACGACCGCTTCTTTCGACAGCTCGCCTTTGGCACCGGAGGTTTGCGTGGTCGCACTATTGGAAAAGTGGTAACCAAAGCGGAAATGGCCGTCCCCACGGATTTGGGGCGACCCGAGTTCACCGCCGTAGGCTCGAACGCCATGAATGGTTACAACCTTACCCGCGCCACGCGAGGTCTTGCACGCTACCTGTGGGAGTGGTTTGACGCCCAAGGGCTCACCGGTCGTCCCCGCTTGGTCATCGCCAGTGATACGCGCCATTTTTCGCGCTTTTTCGCTGAGCTCACCGCGAAAGTGGCTAGCGAAGAAGGTTTGGTCGCCATCCTTTTTGATGAACCGCGTTCCACGCCGCAGCTGTCGTTTGCCGTTCGCGAGTTCGAAGCTCATGCCGGGGTGGTCATCACCGCCAGTCATAATCCGCCGCATGACAACGGCTACAAAGTTTACTTTGAAGACGGTGCTCAGGTGGTCGAGCCCCACGCTTCGGCCATTATAGAACACGTTAATAAAGCGACCGAGGCAACCCCATCCCTGCGTGAACCGGGCAAGGTTTTGCGTACGGGGCATGAAGCCGACCATCCCTATCTCGATCGATTGCAAACCTTGGTCCTGGATAAAGCCATGGTCGCCGCGCAAAAATCCGCGCTTAAAATTGTATTCACACCGCTTCACGGGGTGGGTGGAGTCATTATCAAATCTTTGCTGGCCAAATTCGGGGTCGAGTTTGAGGTGGTCAGCGAGCAAGACGTGTTTGATGGACGTTTTCCAACTGTCGCTTCGCCCAACCCTGAAAACGCGTCCGCGCTTGAAATGGCGATCGAACAAGCCAACCGCAGCAAAGCCAACGTCGTCCTTGCCACTGACCCGGATGCAGACCGCTTGGGCGTTGCGGTGCGCTCTGCCGATGGCCAAATGAAACTTTTGTCCGGCAACCAAACCGCCTCTCTGATCGCGTCCTATCGCGTTACCAAACTCTTCGAACAAGGCGTTCTCACCAAGGAAAACGCCAACCGGGCGGTCATCGTCAAAACCGTGGTCACCACCGACCTACTAAAAGCCATCGCGCAACACCACGGACTGCACTGCGTGGAAACGCTCACCGGATTTAAATACATAGGACAAAAACTCGGCCAATATGAAGCAGGCTTACCCCCTGAGGTTCAGGATAACTACAAAAACCTTAAAGAAAAAGAAACTCAGCAAGCCCGGCTGCAACACAGTCGCTACTACGTCTTTGGCGGCGAAGAAAGCTACGGCTACAGCGGAGCCGATTTTGTACGCGATAAAGACGCCAACCAATCAGCCATCATGTTTGCTGAAGTGGCAGCCTACGCTGCTTCCAAAGGCCTCACCATTGACCAGCTGCTTGATAATGTGCACGCTACATACGGCATCTACGTGGAACGCAACGGATCCTTGGCGTTCGAGGGTGCTGAAGGAGCCGAAAAAATTTCTCGACTCGCAGAATCTTATCGCGACACGCCGCCACAATGGTTTGATGAACCTATCGAAAAAGTCACGGACTTCCTCAGCGATACGGTTATTGACAGCGAGGGCCACGAACTCCCCAAAGAAAAAATGCTAATCATTGAATGGACTCACGGGGTGCGCGCGGCCATCCGGCCATCCGGCACGGAACCGAAGATTAAATACTACCTTTTCGACCGGATTGATCCACCCACCGATCGCACTTGGGAGACTACCGAGGTTCGATCCACCCGATTGGCTTCGGAGAAAAAGCTTGAGGAGCTCTGGGTGCGGATTCAAGCCGACGTAGAAGCTCGATTGGCTTAACCCCCAAAAAGCGGCCGGGTAACACTTTATCCTATCAAGAGCAGTTTAAATCACCATGCAGAATGGAAGGCCACGAAGTTTAGAGGTGATTCTGATGAGCATTGACGTTCACCCGTCGGGTGAACCGAGATGTTGATGATTTTTCTGCATCCCTAGCTTCCCTTCATACCCTTCGTGTGCTTCATGGTGAATTACTCACGTTAAACTGCGGGATCTAGGATTATCGATGCCAGCCTGCGGCAGCAAAGAGCTCGAGACCATCCGTTGGGGGCACAAACTCAGGGTCGGATGTTTCTTGCTTTACCCAGTCTTCAGCGATTTCCACTAAAGGCACATAAACGAAAGAACGCAGATACCAACGGGGATGGGGCAGGACCAAGTCTTCCTGGATAATTCTTTCGTGACCCCAATACAGAATATCTAGATCCAACGGGCGAGGCGCATTCTTGACATGCTCGGTCGGTCGACCGGCGGCCGCTTCTAGCTCCTGCAATCGTCCCAGCAGTTGCTGCGGTTGATCGATCCAATCAATCTCCATGACCCCGTTCAGAAACAACGGATCCCCAGGCGCACAACCCACCGGCACACTTTCGTAGAGAGCAGAAACTCGGATCGGCCGATCATTCAGCGACTGCACTGCCTGCACCGCCGATCGGAGAATCGCTAGCCGGTCTCCTAAATTACTCCCCAATGCAATTCCGGTACGCACCTGCTAGCCAAGGGATTTCAAGCCCAAAACATCCTGCATATCATACAGTCCGATCGGTTGATTTTGCACCCACACCGCTGCACGTAAAGCGCCGCGGGCAAAAGTGCTGCGACTTGAGGCCTTATGGCTGATCTCCACCCGTTCACCGTCCGCTGCATAAACCACGGTGTGATCCCCCACCACATCGCCCCCACGCAGAGCG
The DNA here is from genome assembly GCA_036804205.1 of Verrucomicrobiia bacterium. Classification (GTDB taxonomy): domain Bacteria; phylum Verrucomicrobiota; class Verrucomicrobiia; order Chthoniobacterales; family CALDSX01; genus DAIRSW01. The sequence continues at coordinate 23,801 of DAIRSW010000016.1, forward strand.
TGCATGCCGATTTCTTGAGTGGTGCGTGGGCCTAGCATTCCATAGCGGCCATGTTGAACATTTTGCTCATAGGAGAGGTCTCGCGCCTCAGCCAGAATTTCGGCCAGCCGCCGGGCTGTTCCACTGGGCGCATCATGTTTATGGCGATGATGCATCTCCACCACTTCCAGATCAAAGTCAGGCCCCAAAATCTTGGTGGCCTGAGCGGTGAGCCAAAAAAGAGTGTTTACCCCCACACTAAAGTTCGGCGCAAAGACGACCGGAATCTTTTCTGCTGCCTGCAAGATGGCTTCGCGCACCTCATCGGCCTGACCGGTAGTCCCCATTACTAATGGCAAGCGGTTTTGCACACAAAACTTGGCCACCTCGGCACTGGCAGTAGCGTGGGAAAAATCGATTAAAGCCGATACTGACTCCGCCGACGCATCTGGCAAGACGAGTGGATCGTCAGCATCAAGCGCCGCTACAATGTGCACTCCGCAATCGGTTGCATTTTGCTGGATGGCTTCCCCCATCCGGCCTTTGGCACCCGTAAGCATAATTCGTAGAAGAGACATAAAAAAATGCGCCCTGGTCAGGCAACCGGAAGAGACAAGGCACTTAAGGTGTCGGACAGCTGTGACCGGGTGCCTTCCGTCATGGCAGTCAGTGGTGCACGCACATACTCCGAACCCAAAATGCCCGACCAGACTAAAGCTGTTTTGACCGGCACGGGGTTCGGCTGTATAAATAAAACACGAAACAGCTGATAATACCGCTGATGTAATTCACCAGCTTGTAGGTAGTCTCCGCTCAGCGCGGCTTGCACCAATTGCGTGACGGCCTCCGGAACGAGATTCGACGCCACACTCACCACGCCCTGAGCACCCACGCTCAAAAACGGCAAGGTCAACCCGTCATCTCCGGACAGCAGCACAAAATCTTTTGGCACCTCCTGCATCAGCTGCGAAATCCGGTCCACTTGCCCGCCCGCCTCTTTAAGAGCGACGATATTTGAACAGCGATCGGCCAGCTCGGCCACGGTGCTCACTCCGATCTCGACTCCGCAACGACTGGGGATGCTGTACAGCATGATCGGCATTGGCGTGGCCTCGGCGATAGCTTGGTAATGGGCCAACAAGCCTTCTTGAGACGGCTTGTTGTAATAAGGAGCCACAATTAAAAGACCATCCGCCCGAGCTTGCTCCGCTTCTTTGGCCAGGTGCAAGGCCTCCCGCGTGGAGTTTGATCCGGTGCCTGCCAAAACCCGACAACGTCCGCCCGCAAACTCTACCGTCCTACGCACCACCTCGGCGTGCTCTTGATGGTCCAACGTGGGAGATTCTCCCGTGGTGCCCACCGCAACTACACCATCCACGCCACCTTGAATTTGGTGCTCAATAAGTTTCTCGTAACTCGTCCAGTCAATGGAGCCCTCGGACGTAAAAGGAGTCACGAGAGCTGTGTAAGTGCCAGTAAATCGCATCAGGTAAGATGGTTGGCTTCTAGGGTGCCTTCAAATACAAATTCCGCTGGGCCCATCAACTTCACGTTTTCAAAATGCCCGGCGTTGTCTCCAGAAAAACTCACCTTCAAATCCTCACCACTCTGCACTCTGGCAACAACCGAGTGCTCCGACGCCTGTTCTGTGAGCAGATCTTTCAGAAAAGCATAGGCCAAACAACTCGCCACCACGCCGGTGCCGCAAGCCAAAGTTTCGGCCTCGACCCCGCGCTCAAAAGTGCGCACCCGAATTTTTCCAGCGGACAATTCTTCAAAAATATTCACGTTGGTTCCGTTGGGTTGGAACACCGCATGATGTCGCAACCACGCACCAAAGGTGTGCAAATCAAAATCCTCAATGTCGTCAACCTGCACCACGGCATGAGGCACTCCGGTATTCACCGACAACACCGGCCACTGACGATCACCTTGAGCCACGCTCAGCCCGTTTTTCCAGGAATGCGGCTCCGACATCTCCACGGTCACCCGCTGGGAAGGCACGTCGATATGTCCCCGGAGCACTCCTGCGTCGGTGATGAAGTCGAAATTCTCGTCCGCCGCTCTCTGCCGTTGTGCATAGCGCACAAAACAGCGCGCCCCATTCCCGCACATGGAGGCGCGGCCGCCGTCGCTATTAAAATACAACATTCTTGGCAAACCATCCTTTTCCTGCAAAATGATCAAGCCGTCCGCTCCAATCCCGCGATGCCTGTCGCAGAGTCGCGCAATCCAGGATTCGTTGTGAGGAATCGGCTGCTCGCGACCATCGATCATAATGAAATCATTGCCCGCACCATTCATTTTGGTAAAGCGAAGCTCGGAAGGTGCGGTCATAACGGGTGAGGTCGGAAAAAGTTTTTCGAGTTAAGCTTCGAGCAAAGCGATGGATAGCATCAAGCCGGACTTTCTTTGCTGCAAGCTGAAAAATTCGCTTGCGTTCCGACCGCAAACCTTGTGAATAGTGGTTTGGAATGTATCCCAAAACCTCACTTATCAATCGGACGCTCCCACAAAGCGTAGTCAGCCAAAGCTTCCGCCTCTTGGCAATTTTCGTTCTAGGCATCAGTTGCCTGAGCGGCCCTCCTGCCCAAGCCGCCGCACCAACAGCGGAAGAGCTTGAGCCCAAGTGCAAAGATCTGCTCGTTGCGTTCAACAACGGTCTCACCAACGGCGACTTTACCGAGCTCTACGGCAAGATTGCCAAGGTTTGGCAGCAACAAACGGATGTGCAGTCCTTAAACCAAAGCTTCGCGCCTTTAGCAGCCAAAGGTTTTGTTGGCGAAGGCGTGGCCGACGCTGCCATCACCTTCACCGCCGTCAACCCGCCGGATCCTACGGGAGTTGTGCAGGTCGAAGGTTTTCTCAACACCACCAACAACTATCGCATCCTCTTCAGCATTAAGTTCTACAGTGAAGAGGACGCTTGGGCTTGCATAGGGATCAACGTCAACTTTGCGCCCTACACCGATCCTGCCACCCTGACCTTGCCAGGTCCTGAGGAGCTCGTGCAAATGGTGACCACGAGCATGCGTGGTTTTGACCAAGCTTTGGCGGCCCAATCCTTCGCCGCCTTTCATACCGGTTTGCATCCGGCCTTTCAAAATGCGGTGAGTCCGGAACAATTCGCAGAGATTTTTCAGCCTTTCCTAAGCCAAGGAATCCGTTTGGAAAGCACTTTAGACAACCTAGAATTCACAACCACCGCAGCTCCAGCGATTGATGACGCTGGCAACTTGGTGGTGATTGGTTTCTACCCAAGCACACCCGCTCGCACAAACTTCGAGACCAAATATCACCCTGACCCAGCGAACGGCGAATGGAAATTGATCTCCATCAACGTCAACATTGCTCAGGAATAGTCCTTTGACTCTAAACTTCCAAGCCCCGCCTGCCCTCAAAAAGCAGGCGGGGCTTCTTTTTGTGCACTCCTCGACCATTGCTATATCGACATGCCCGAACGACATCTTGACACACAGATTAATCCTTTGGAGATCGCCCGAATGGTCGCCGAAAAAACTTGGCCGCGCTTGCGGACAACACTTAAACCCCTAAGCCCGGAAGATGTGGCACCACTCTTGGAGACTCTGGAAAAGCCGGAGCGGGTCTTGGCCTTCCGCTGCCTGGAACGTCAACAGGCTGCGGACACATTTTCATTTCTTGATGACGAGCATCAAGAGTCTCTGCTCACCGAGCTGACCGATCAAGAAACCCGGGATATTCTGGCTCACATGAGCCCGGATGATCGAACCTTTCTTCTTGAAGAAACACCCGCTGAAGTCACCCAAAAACTTCTGAACCTGCTTTCCCACGACGACCGCAAAGAAGCGCTCACCCTCCTGGGCTACCCAGAAGACAGCGTAGGCCGGTTAATGTCGCCCGACTTCGCCAGCGTTGATCCCAACATGAGTATCCAGGAGGCCATGGCCGCCATCAAACGGCAAGCGCCTGATAGCGAGACGCTCAACATGATCTACGTGATCGACCGGCATGGTCGCTTAGTCGATGATATTCGTCTGCGCCGATTTATTTCCGCGCCAGAAACCGCAAAGGTGTCAGACATTATGGATGGCCAGTTCTCCGCACTGAGCGCTTACGACAGTCAAGAATTAGCCGTGCAGCTTATGTCAAAAAAAGGCCACTTTGCCCTCCCAGTCACCGACTCCAACGGTGTTTTGTTGGGGGTCGTCACGGCTGACGACGTCTTGGATGTGGCTGTGGAAGAGGCCACCGACGACATTCACCGAAGCGGTGCCGTGCAGCCCTTAGACGAACCTTACCTTCGGAGTTCGCTGAGCAGCCTTTACCTGCGGCGCATCCCGTGGCTTGTCCTTCTGATCTTTGTCAACCTCATTTCCGGCGAAGCCATCCAAAGGTATGAAGGACTCATTGAATCTGTTGTGGCGCTAGTCATCTTTCTCCCGCTGCTCATCGGCAGCGGCGGTAACGCCGGGGCTCAAGCCTCGACTCTGGTGGTGCGTTCCATGGCTTTGGGTGAGGTTCGAATGCTCGACTATCTCCGCTGTCTTTGGCGCGAAATGCGCGTGGCCATAATGCTCAGTCTAACCATGGCGCTCACCGTCTTTTTTATTGCTTGGTGGCGAGTCGGCCGAGACGTCGCCAATGTGGTCGGCATTTCCATGATCTCGATTGTCATCATCGGCAGCCTCCTGGGCATGACCCTGCCCTTCATTTTAAAATTCTTTCGACAAGACCCGGCCACGGCAAGCTCGCCTTTGGTCACCTCCGTAGCCGACATCCTTGGGGTCCTCATCTACCTAGCCATCGCCGCCCACATGCTCGACCTCACCACCGTGGCGGAAAGCTAGGGGAATCGCTGTCCCCTTCTTTTTTGTGGGTGTCTGCTGGGTCAGGATGTTGGTTTGTCTTTTTTAGCGTAGTGAAACCTTTGATGCGTGCAGCAACGTGGACACCTCCCAAGCACACCAGAATAAACCTATATCCCGCAGTTTGAATCATCCCGAGCATGAAGTGATCCCCTTGTGGGAGATTGGGCGGCTCGGTGAACGGGCCTGAGGCCACCGGGCTTGCCCCGGTGGGGAAATGATTGAGTTGCGGCAAGGGCCCGTAGACTGCGGCCCGCTTCGGACTCAATCCTTGCTCCATCCTGGCAAGCAG
>DAIRSW010000017.1:0-18403 GCA_036804205.1 Verrucomicrobiia bacterium
TGGTGGAGATGCAGACCTGGGCATCGGCGGGGACGTGGGAGGAGTTCAGGCGGGCGACGGTGTAGAGTTCGGTGAACTTACGGTTGTCGTCGTTCGGGGTGAAGGCAAGAAACTCCTGCTCGGCCTGCTCCCCGAGGTTGCGGGTGTCGACCAGGAAAAGAACCCGGCGGACGCGCGAGTGTTTGAGCAGGCGGTAGATTGAGGTGATGGCAGTGAAAGTCTTGCCCGAGCCGGTGGCCATCTGGATGAGAGCGCGGGGCTTGGCTACGCGGAAGGATGCTTCCAGTTCGGTAATGGCCTCGACCTGGCAATCGCGGAGGCCCGCAGGGTCAAGCACGGGAAGATTCCGCAACCGGTCACGGAGGGAACGGCCCGCAGCCAGCCATTCACGCAGTGTTTCCGGTCGGTGAAAGGAGAACACCTCGCGGGAGCGGGGTTTGGGATCGCGCTGGTCAGTGAACCGGGTGATAACGCCGGTGGCTTCGTAAAGAAACGGAAGCGGCCGACCACTGTTCTGTATCCATTTTAAGTTGGCGGAAGCGTATTCCGCGGTCTGGCCTTCGGCCACGGTGATGGTGGCACCGAGGGTCTCCTTCTTGGCCTCGATCACGCCGACCGGTTGACCGTCGACAAAGAGGACGTAGTCGGCGGGGCCGGTGTCGGTGGTGTATTCGCGCACTGCCTGGCCTTCTCCTTGGGAGAAGTTGACTGCATCTTTGTTTTGCACCACCCAACCCGAGGTGGCCAGCTGCGCGTCGATGGCATCGCGGGCAACTTGCTCAGGGTTTTGATTCGGTGTGAATTTCATGGTTCTATTCGCGAACTACCCACGCAGCGCTGTATGGGATATGGGATTGAGAATTTGGATGCGCGGCGAGGTTTGCCGTGAGGAACTTGGCAAAGAAATGTAGATAGAACCAGGGATTTTTGTGACATTGGAATCCCCTACCCGCGGGCGATCAGGATCCGGCACGACAGAAGGAGCATTGCGCGCCGTGGAGTGCACAGTGAGAAATGGCAGAGCTTCGGCGGCATTGTCGAGGCCGATCTCGTTGCGTAAAAAACGGATCAACTCCTGCCGATCAAAGAAAGCGTTGCCATCTTGACGCACTGATCGAGCACCAGCATTGCGGAATTCTCGGGCTTCAGTAACCCAATCATTCGGCATGGGCAGCCGTTCGCGCCAGCGGACCAGGAGGTCGGCGGAAGCGTCATCAAACCCAGGGATCTGGGTGAGATCGGCGAACGCCAGGCTGCCTTTCCGTCCAATTTCTGCCGCGGAAGGGAGGTCGGCTCCGCGTGGGTATCCAGCGACGTTTGCATTGAGCAGTCCTCCGGTCTGATAAACCACGTAGGCAAAGCGACCCACCACATCACCCGGTTGAGCAGCAGCGCTGACCGGACCGTCGCGCGTCCACAGAATCCACTCCGGCGTCGGCAGATCATCCGCGTTATCCGGGTGAAAAAGCGCGGGAGCAGCCCATCGCTGCGGAGCGATGCGGCGTCCAATATTTGTTGCGACATCGGTTGGGCCGCCTGCTGCGCGCATCCACTCAGGGAAGTCACCCAGTGCGGCATCATCCGACGATGAAACTCGAAGAACGTTCGGCAGTGTTGCACGCGCTGCTTCGGGAATGGTAATCTGCGGCATCTGATTTTCGCTGGCCGTCGGAAGCATCACCCTAGCCACTCCATCTCCAGTGGCAGTGGAGCCCGCCTCCATTTCCTGGACGAGCGCATCGATAATCGCCTGTGCCGCACCACTTGCCAACTCGCCCGACGCAAATCCGCTTCGATAAGCGGAGGAGGATCCGCGTTCCACACGCATCGTCGAGACAAACGCGGTCACTAAGATCGTGCTGATAATGACCATCATAAGCACGATGACCAAGGCAAAGCCGGAGGTTAATCGAGGGAATTTAGAGTGCATGGGGGAGGGGTAGTTTGACTGTTTGTTCGAATATTCGGATGCCCTGACGCATCACCGCGGCGAGGGAGCCATTGGCGGTGAGCTCATCGAGAGCATTCTCCCACGCCTGGGCATCGCGCTCGCCGGTCGTCGGTTCCGCAGAGCGCAGGGCGTTCACCACAAGGCCAAGCTGGTCGGTGTCAGCGAGCAACGTTAGGGTGCGGTCATCCACGACCACACAGGCCATGCGCACTGCCTCGGTATTGCTCAAAGCCTGTGGCATGGAGAAATCCATGGAAAAGGTTTCACGGGAGGCTCCCCCGCGCTCTTCGAAGACCGCCTTAAAGTGAATAATTCCCGGGCCGATTTGCTGGGTCTCGGAGTCCGTCATGGCGCTGGTCATCGAATCCACCGGCACCCGGTCTTCAAAAGTCCATAACTGGTGCTGTCGCAGAAGCCCGATCTGATCAACGTCGGTTTGCCCACTGGTCGATAGTTGATAGCCTACGGCAAGGAGGTTTCTTGGACCGCTGGTGGCATTGTGTCTGGAAAAGAAAAACAAGCCTTCAGACCCGTTGGGTGACTCAAATGAACTTACATCAGGGTGCAAGATAGAGGCGCGCAATTCGCGGGCCACCAAATCCAGCGCACTCCGTGCTTTCGCAAAATTATCGGCACGAGCCTGGCCGTCAATCCACGATCGCGAGGCCAGCTGCACAGCAGATGCCGTGAGCACGACAATTAAAGCCAGCATCGCCACCGAGACGAGCATTTCCGTGAGTGTAAACCCGAGCTTACCGCAATGTTGATGTGAGCGGTACATCGTCATTGCATGCTCACCGCCGTGCTGACGGAAATTTTTTCAGATTGATCGGCAGGCGCGGCTGCGGGCCAACCCACGTCCAAAGTGAGCACACGCATACGGGAGTTTGCAGCCGGCCTGGTGTAGCGCCAGGTCACACGATAGGCGGCATTTGCTGCATCAGCCACTTCGGCACCAAACCGATCCACCAACACTTCCCCTGTGCCATCCTGGTTCATGGGCGGTAAAGTTGGACTATTCGCTAGTGGCGCCTTTGAACGTTCGGAAATGAGATGCGAGGCCACACCCACCGCGTGAATTGTCTCCGAGGAGACGGCTGCAGATTCATGGCCGACGGTCAGCAATCCGAGTATTGCGAGCAGGCAAAAAACCAAAACCCCAATCGCCAATACGATTTCAACAAGAGAAAAGCCGGCTGCGGAATTACAGCCACGTTGGGTTCTGGGGAGCAGGCTCATAGAGTTTTTTGCCTAAGGGTTTGGTTCCATTTGGGTGATTTGCCCCATACCTGTGAGTCCCGCCAATTTAACAAGGATAGTCTGAGCCTCCTCTTGAGCATTCGGTGGAGCAAAGCCTATTGTAAATTCGGGGCTGAACTGACCTTGCTCCGCAACGACCTGACCGGTGGGTAAAAATTTTATTGAATACGAATAGGTAGCCGTCGGGTGGTTAAGAGTCCGGGTGTCCGAGAGGTCATTGTGGATGTCCGATATTTTTACATGATTAAGCCTTTGCGCTGCACCAAGGAGTATTGGGCCATTCGCTCCGGATGTAATGGTCAATTCGAGCGTCCCGCCTGAGAAAGGATCCATGCCGTCAGAGTCTGCCACCAGCGCGAACCGTAAACCCGGTGGGGTTTGATTGGTCTCGTCTGCGACAAAAACATAGACTGGACGATTACTCGCTTTCGCGGTCTGCGAAGCAAGAGAGAAGATGCCGAGAGCACGGCCAGCATTTTGCGCAACCTGGTCACCTGCTCCACCCAACATAGAACCTGCTGTCACCAGCATGATAGAAATGATACCCATTGCAGCGAGTATCTCAACCAGGCTGAATGCAGTTTTCGAGTCAAGGCGTCCGGTCTTGGACGATAGAAAGTTGGTATGCTGGGGGATGGTAGCCACATGACACTTATAACACCTGTGATCACAATGTCAACGAAAAATCTTTCGAATTATTGCGCTTTCTTTGAACGCGAACGACCGCAGGAGAGACTGCGTTGCTGGTGAGTGGAGTTTCAGCGGCTTCCCGGTCTAGTAGAATTCGTAACAGTATTACAGATGTGACACTTGGGAGGAAGCATTATTCCCGTGTTTGCCAGGATGTAAGCTGGCTGGCTCAGCGTCTAAATGGCTTGCATAGCCGTTTTTTTATTGGAACTTTAAACAAACCACTGATGCCTCGTGGTGTAACGGTAGCACTGCAGATTCTGGATCTGTTTGTCATGGTTCGAATCCATGCGAGGCAGCCACTCTCCTGGACCCGCAAAGTTTACAGGGACACAAGGGCGATTTAGCGGCGGAGTCGGCGCGATACCACTCCGATGAAATCTTGGAGTTCCTCGACTTTCGCTAACCATGCTCCGACCATGAAGGCCAAGGCACCGCAGCTTACCACCACGCCAACTCGGAAGATCCGTTCAAACTCTGAAACAGATCCTAGGTCGGCCAGCCAACCTTGGAAGCCAAGACAGACTAGCATCAGTGGGATGGTGGCTAGCAGTAGCCGTCCGAGACCTTTGAATAGGACTTCGCCAACAAGCTTGCCAATGCGTCGACGCATGAGGTAATAGAGCACACCAACATTAATGGCGGCCACACAACCAGTGCTTAAGGCCAAGGCTTGGTGGCCCCAACCGAGTTGGAAAATGAGAATCCAGTTAATCACAGCGTTTACGCCTATGGATGCGAGACTGACGTACATTGGCGCGTTTTGCATGTTGATGGTGTAAAACGCCGGCGCGAGAATCTTAATGGCCGAGTAGGCGACTAGACCCAGCGCGTAAAAGCGGAGCGCTCCGGCCGTGGCCAGGGTGTCCTCCGGTGTAAAACGACCCCGCTCAAAAAGAAGGCTGATAATGGGTTCTGCCAAGAAAATTAGCCCCAGTGCTGAAGGGATACTCAAGAAACACGCGAAGCGCAGAGACTTGGCCAAGGTTCGGTTGAATTCTTCGGTGACACCGTGAGCCGCGACTCGGGAGAGAAGCGGCAGAGTGACAATGCCGAGAGCCACACCAAATAGCCCGAGCGGAAGTTGCATGAGCCGGAACGCGTAGTTCAGCCAAGTGATAGCGCCATCCTCAAGATAAGAGGCAAAGATGGTGTTGACCATCACATTCACTTGAACCGCGCTGGCAGCGATGACCGCCGGCCCCATCAGTTGCAGAACCCGGATGACGCCAGGATCGCGCCACTGAAAATCAGGAGCAAACCGAAAGCCCACTTTGCGCAACGACGGCAGCTGGACACCTAGCTGAAGCAGGCCTCCGATCAGGGTGCCAATGGCAAGACCGATCAGGGCTTGCTCGCCAAACTCGGGGTCGAGCAGGTAGCCGATGCTTACCCCGCCCATGATGGAGCCGAGGTTAAAAAAGCTTGAGGCCATGGCTGGCACGCCAAAGACCTTTCTCGCATTGAGCATGCCCATAGCCAGCGCAGCTAGGGAGACCAGGAGAATGAAGGGGAACATAATCCTGGTCAGAAGAATGGTGAGGTCCTTCTTTTCGGGATCGAATCCTGGAGCGAGAAAACCAATCATCTGCGGGGCAAAGAGGATGCCTAGCAGAGTGATGCCGCTCATAAAGACAACAGTGAGAGTGGCCACTTTCGACGCAAGACGCCAAGCGGAGTCGGTGCCTTCACGCTCGATTTTTTGGGAAAAGGTGGTGACGAAGGCCGTAGAAAGAGCGCCTTCAGCAAAAAGATCTCGCAGAAGATTGGGTGCCCGAAAAGCGGCCTGAAACGCGTCAGTAGCCGCACTGGCACCAAAAAGGCCGGCGAAGACTTGCTCGCGGATCAGACCCAAGACCCGGCTGCAAGCTACCATTAAGGAAACTAAGCCGGCCGACCGAGCAATGCTAGAACCATGCTCAGACTTGGAGGAGTCAGGGCTCCCTTGAGCAGGTTTCATAACTTCAAGTGATCAACCTGCGACTGACCCGGCGGTTTAGCTAACCAAGCTGTTGGCGATGTAATCGAAGCTGATTTTCAGTGAGTCAAAAGGATCACCCGGACACACATCTTGTTCGACGATGAACCACTCCACACCGCTTGCTTCAGCGGCTTGAACGATGGCTGGAAAGTCCAAGTTGCCTTGGCCGATCTCGCAGTAGATAGGCTTGTTTTCGGTGGTGAAAGTGTAGTCTTTGGCATGAAGCAAGGGCATGCGTCCAGGCATTTTTTGGCACCAGGCCACAGGATCGCCACCGCCGTATTGGACCCAGTAGGTGTCGAGCTCTGCAAGCAGGATGTCAGCTGGGATTTCGTCATAGATGCGATCAAGAACAGTTTTTCCGTTCATCCGGACGAATTCAATTCCGTGGTTGTGATAGCTTAAACGGAGGCCGTTATCTTTGAGGACTTGACCGGCATTTTTGAGTTTGGCGATCAGCTCATCCACCGAACGAGGATCAGCAAAGTCGACGCCGCCTGGATAGGGATAGGCGGTGTCTTTGATGTTAAGCTTTTTCAGCCGCTCCACAACCTGTTCAGGTTGATTGAGGATGAGGTCGGAAGGTTCGTGGGTGGCGCAAAGAGTGACCCCTTCACCTTGAGCAATCCTTACGATTTCGCTTTCTTCGATGGGGCCAACGGCCGAAAGTTGGGCGGCTTGATATCCGATATTACGAATTTTTTTCAAGCTGCTGGCGAGGCCTTCGGCGGTTATGATATGATCGCGAAGAGTATATAGTTGGACGGCGACTTGCTCGATTTTCATGACACTAAACTTAAGAAATGGTGCTGGTGATCGGGAATCCTACCGGAAGGATGAAGCAAAATCTTCCTTGTTCACATCTCGCACCACTTTTTTGAAAGTGGAGGAAGCAATTTTTTCTTTGAGCACTGCTTCGTAGTGCTCGGGGTCAAGAGGGAGGTTGACTTCACGATTTTCAAATGCGGAAAGCAGCATGGCATTGGCTAATTCCACAGAGTGGATGCCCTCGGCAGCTGGTGCGATCAGCGGCTTGTCGTCAAGAATGGCTTCTGCAAAGTTCGTCATGATCTCTATATGCTGACCGCCGTGCCCGCGAACCGGGATGGTGACGTCCCAGGTGGACGGCGTAGAAAAACGTTGATCAGTGGTTTGACTGAAATGGGTCATGGCTTGCTCGTTGCGCTTGTAGCTAATCAGATCATGTTCGTAGACGAGCCGGCCTTGTTCCGCGGTAATCTCGAGACGATTTGTGCCTGGAGCCTCTCCGGTGGATGTGATAAAGACTCCCGTGGCACCCGAGTCGTATTGCATGAAGGTGGTCACGTCGTCTTCCACTTCGATATTGTGATATTTCCCTAGGGCACACCAGGAGCGTAGTTTTTGGGGCATGCCAAACATCCATTGGTAAAGATCTAAATTGTGGGGACATTGGTTGAGCAAAACTCCGCCGCCTTCGCCGCCCCAAGTGGCGCGCCACCCACCGGAAGCGTAATAGGCCTCGGTGCGAAACCAGTTGGTGATGATCCAATTGATACGTCGTATTTGCCCGAGCTCGCCGGACTGGATAAGGGAACGGATCTTTTGGTAGAAAGGATCGGTGCGCTGGTTGAACATGGCCGCGAACTTTTGCTTGGGATTGGTGTGCGCGGCGATCAGTCTTTGGCAGTCAGCTTTGTGGACAGAAATCGGTTTTTCCACCAGAACATGAAACCCCTTTTCCAGGGCAGCAATTCCCAAGGTGGTGTGATCGTAATGGGGGGTGGCAATCAGGACCGCATCGGCGGTGTTGCTAGCCCAGAACTCCTCTAGGTTCGCAAATTTAGGAACGTCGGGAAACGCTTGAGTTGCAGCTGGGTCGAGATCAACCAAAGCGCCGAGGGTCATACGTGGGACTTTGCCCTCGGATATGTGTCGGGCATGCACGCTGCCCATGGAACCTACGCCGAGAATGGCGAGGCGGACTTGGGTTGGGGAGGATTGGCTCATGAAATTTTCAGGTAGTTAAAGCAGAAAGGAGTGGGTGATATGAAGCAGTCAATGACATATCCACCGCCGGCGGTGGTGCAAGGGTAAGGTGCAGAATTTGGTCGCGACGCATGGTTTTTGCCTACGCTGGCCACGAGGTCATGTGGCGAAAGGTCTGAAGTCGTTCTTCGAGTTGCTCTTTGTCGAGCTTCCTCAAGCGTTCGACAGAGAAGTCTTCCACGTTAAAGGACGCCAACACCGTTCCGGCAATCGCTGCGCTGCGGAGCGTTTCGGTGCTCGGAACTCCGCCTGCCTTTGCTAGGTATCCGGCGAATGCTCCCACAAAGCAGTCTCCAGCTCCGGTGGGGTCGTGGACTTCCGATAAGGGAAATGCCGGGAGGACAAACGTTTCATTGTGTCCCAAAAGAATGGCACCGTGCTCACCTTTTTTAATGATGACGAAACGTGGTCCTAGATCTCGAATTGCCTCCCCGGCGGACAAAAGATTGTGCAGGCCGGTTAGCTGACGCGCCTCGCCATCATTCAAGACCAAAAGATCGACGCGTTTGATGACTTCTAGTAGCTCGTCTTTGGCAGTGGCAATCCATAAGTCCATGGTGTCAGCGATGACAAAGACTGGCTTTTGGACCTGACTGAGAACATGCAATTGGAGTTGTGGGGCGATGTTAGCCAGAAGCACAATCTCGGTCTGCATCCAATCTTGGGGAAGATCCGGACGGAAATCTGCAAAAACATTAAGCTCCACCCATCGCGTTTCCCGGTCGTTCATATTCTCGGAATACACTCCGGACCAGGCGAAAGTTTTTCCTACGACCTTCTGAAGTCCATCAAGCTGCACCCCGCGCTCGGCAAAAAGGTCGAGATGCTCTTGAGGAAAATCGTCACCGACGATCCCGACCATCCGGGTGGGGGCGAAAAACGAGGCGGCCAGTGAGGCGTATGACGCTGAGCCGCCCAAAAGTTGCGTTTTTGCAGCCTGAGAATTTTCGATGTCGTCGAGCGCGACCGACCCGACGATGAGAGTTTTTGAGGTAAAGTTTTCCATAAGTTTTATTCGCCGATGATTTTGACTAGAACACGTTTTTTGCGGCGACCATCGAATTCGCCGTAGAAAATTTGTTCCCATGGGCCGAAGTCCAACTTGCCTTTGGTAACGGCAACCACCACTTCGCGGCCCATGACCTGGCGCTTAAGATGGGCATCGGCGTTATCCTCACCGGTGCGATTGTGGCGGTAGTGAGAGGTGGGTTCGTGCGGTGCTAATTCTTCGAGCCATACTTCAAAGTCATGAAGCAGGCCGGCCTCGTTGTCATTAATAAACACGGAGGCGGAGATGTGCATCGCGTTAACCAGACATAAGCCCTCGCGAATGCCGCTTTTTTTAAGCAGATCTGCAATGGTGGGGCTGATATTAATAAAGCCGCGACGTCCGGGCACTTCAAAGGTGAGGTATTCGGTAAAAGATTTCATAAAGCCATTAGAGGGAACTGCACTATGGGACAAAGGGTGCAAGGAACACGCATATGATGGCTGATGCAAGTTTGAGGCTAAAATTGCCATACCCCCGGGATGGCGAACCTTCGTGTGAGTTAATCGAGTCGTCCCGGCGAGGGCGAGGCTCCGTTCACCCTCCTGGGGGCCTGCGTGGAGCTGGCGTGAGGGGTCTGTGCACGGGTGACCGGGGCTGCGGTCGGTGTTTCAGCTCATACGAAGCCTCGCTCTCCCGGGGTCTGGCGTGGACCGAAGTCCGTTACACTATGCTTGTGACTGGAAGTATTCGCGGGCGGTTTCGACGTCCCGGCCGATTTGCTCAATAAGATCCGCGATCTGCTCAAAGCGCTGTTCGGGACGAAGGAGAAAAATAAATTCCAATTCCACGCTTTGATCATAAAGATCTCCCTGGAAATCAAGAAGATGGACCTCCAAAACAGGGCTAGGCTCGCCGTCATTGATCGTAGGTCGAAAGCCAAGATTCGCGACGGCCGGATAGGTGGTTTGGTTCACGCAAACCTTGCACACATAAACCCCTGGGGGCGGTTGTTGCTCGGCGCGCACCTGCAAATTGGCTGTAGGAAATCCCAGCTTACTGCCAAGCCCTTGCCCTGTGACCACCCGGCCTAAAATTGTGTAGGGGCGTCCCAATAGCTCTCCCGCCTCTTGTAAATCTCCAGAGCGCACTGCGGCTCGGATCAGTGTGCTGCTGACTACTTGATTTTTGTGAAGCACCGGAGCGACACCGCTTACAGCAAAATCGTGCTGTCTGCCGAGTTGGGTGAGCAGCTCCACATTGCCACGCCGCCCTTGGCCAAAACCCCATTCATGACCCACGCAGATGCGTTTAAGCGGTTGTGCGGCACCGACCATGGCCAGAATAAAATCCTCGGCCTCGGTGGTAGCCAGGTCCTTAGTGAAAGGGATGAGAAGCAGATGATGTACTCCGAGTCTTTTGAGCAGTAGGATTTTATGCTCCGTGCAGGTAAGTAAGGCCGGGGGGCGTTCCGGGCGCAGAACTCGGAGAGGGTGCGGGTCAAAGGTAAGAACGACCGGAGAGCCGCCTTGTCGCTGCGATGATTGAATGGCGGCATCAATCACCGCTTGGTGACCGCGGTGGATTCCATCGAAAACGCCGATGGCCAAGTGAATCGGGCCTGGGACGTCGCGTAGATCATGAATAGAATCCCCAATCCACATAACTGCGTTTATTTTACGCTCCGCGTAAGCGTGATACCGCTGGGAGACTGAGCAGGTGGGATATGACTTCTTCGCGATGGTCAGGTTTGAGCAAAGCGACCGGCACAGAGTTTTCGATAGTAAAATGGCCGGACCGGGTCCGACGCAGTTGCGAAAGGTGCGCTCCGCAACCGAGTTCTTCCCCGATATCATGAGCATAGGTGCGGACGTAAAATCCTTTGCTGCAAAGCACACGAAAGCCTACCCGGGGCGATTGTACTTCGAGAATCTCATGGCTATACACGTGAACCAGGCGAGGTTCGCGTTCAACGGTTTTTCCCTGGCGCGCAAGTTTGTAAAGGGGAACTCCATCTTTTTTGATGGCCGAGACCATGGGAGGCACCTGATAAAAATCACCATGGAATTTCTGAAAGACCGCCTCAAGTTGATCGGCATTAATATCATCCGGAACCGGACGTTCTTCGAGAATCTCACCTTGCCGATCTTGAGTTGAAGTGCTCGAGCCGAGGGTGAGTTCGCCGACATACTCTTTATCTTCACTCATCAGGAGATCTTGAATTTTTGTTCCACGCCCGATTACCACCAACAGAAGCCCGGTGGCCATGGGATCTAGCGTGCCGCAGTGGCCGACTTTTTTTGTATCTAAACAACGGCGCACCATGGCTACCACGTCGTGGGAAGTCATGTCTGGCGCTTTGTCGACGAGCAGAACTCCGTCCGGAGGCGTATCAGAGTTCATTTTGCACTGCCTGAAGAAGCGTTGTGGTGGCTTGATTGAGAGGACCTGACATGCGAATGCCTGCAGCCATGCGGTGCCCGCCTCCGCCAAGGCTGGTGGCGATTTTTGAGACGTCGACCTGGGGCGATTTGCTCCGCATACTAACCCGGATGCGTTCATCGGGAAGTTCTTCCACAAAAAATGCGACGATGACCGAGTCCACTGCCCGGACCAGATCAATCAAGCCTTCGGTGTCTTCGGCCAGTGCCCCAATCTGCTCAGCTCTCGCTAAAGGAAGGACGATCCAGCCAATACGACCATCATCAGAAAAGTGGGTCGCATCGAGAGCAGCACGCATTAATTCAAATTGACGTCGTGGCATGGAATCATACAGGGACCGCGAGATATCTCCCACCCGAACGCCAATCCGGACGAGTTCGGCGGCTATTTCGTAGGTGCGTGCGGTGGTGTTTTCGTATTGAAACGAGCCAGTGTCGGTGGCGATGGCGGCAAAAAGATTGTCTGCGGCTGGAGCAGGGATAGGAAGTTCGCCCTGACGAAAGGCTTCAAAAAGAATCTGACCGGTGGCCGGAGCTTGAGGATCAATCAAGTTCAAATCGCCGTAGGCGGGGTTGGTGGCATGATGATCAATATTGATCCAGAGAGGAGCTTGACCTAGCGCTTTAAGGGGCTCGCCGATTCGCTCACGGCTGGCGCAATCGAGGGAGATGATACAACCGTAATCCCGAGCAGCCGGTAAGGGTGAGCTGATGATCAGCCTGGTTCCTGGTAAAAATGCAAGGCGTTCAGGGACCGGGTCGTTCGAGAGGAGACTCACCTTTTTGCCTAGGGCCATGAGAGTATGGGCAACCGCAAGTTGAGACCCGGTGGCGTCGCCATCCGGACGCATGTGGGTGAGGATCACAAAGTCATCACGCTCGCGAAAAGCCTGGGCGATTTGAGAGATGGTAGGCTGGTGAGAGTTCATTCGATTTATTTAGCTATCTCCGAGTTTTTTATGTGGCACAGGCAGGTCTCAGGAGGGTCGATACTTTACTGCTGGAGGAACGGGTGCCGGGTCATGCTCAACCTCATCCTCATCATCGTCCGGATCCGCCGAGGTGTTCGCGTCGGGGGGAGTGATGGTAGGTTCAATTTCTTGTAGAATTTCCACCACCCGACTTCCGCGTGCTACGGAGTGGTCGATATGGAACTCGAGTCGGGGCGTGTATTTAAGGACAACGCGCTTTGACATTTCGCTCTGCAGCTGTTTGCGTCCGGATTCAAGCGTCTCCAGAATTTTGGCCTCCGACATGCCTTGTCCAATCACGCCCAAATAAATGTGGGCTTTCCGCAAGTCCGGCGTCACGCTGACTTGGTGTACGGTGACCAAGGAACCGGCGAAGGTAAAATCTCTTTGAAGAATGAGTCCAATTTCGCGTTTGAGAAGTTCGTTGGCGCGGAGCAGTCGATGTTTCATGGGTTGCGACGGAAAAAACTGGGGCGCGTCCCGCGAAAAATGTTCGCGGGTTTGCTCCCAGAATGAGAAGACGCCTCTTAGAGGGTCTGTGGAACTTTTTCGAGTTGGTAACACTCGATGATGTCGTTTTCTTCGTATTCGTTAAAGTCGCCAAGGCGAATGCCGCATTCCAGACTGTTTCGCACTTCTTTGACCTCTTCGTTGAAGCGCCGCAGAGTACCCATGCCGCCATCGTAAATCGGTTGGCGACCTCGTAGGACGCGGGCGCGAGCGGAGCGCAGGATCCGCCCTTCGGTGACCAAGCACCCGGCTGCTTTGCCTTTGGCGATAGAGAAAACTTTTTTGACTGTGGCCCGGCCAACTAAGCTTTCGCGTAGCATTGGATCAAGCATGCCGGCCATCGCTTCTTTGATTTGGTCGATCAACTCGTAGATAATGGAGTAAAGCTTTATCTGGACGCCCTCGCGTTTGGCTGAGCCAGCAGCGGCCGCCTCAACTTTCACGCCAAAGCCGACAATAATGGCATCGGAGGCGCTGGCGAGGAGAACATCGGTGTCGCTGATCGGGCCTACGCCGCTGTGAAGCATTTCCAAGTTGATCTTGTCGGATTTGATCTCGGACAAAGATTGTTTGATGGCTTCGAGGGAGCCTTGCACATCCGATTTAAGGACCACCTTAAGCAGCTTCTTCTGGCCTTCGGCCATGGTTTCAAAAAGGTTTTCCAAAGTGGCGCGCTGCGGGGCACCAAGTTTTTCCTGGCGGGCAGAGGCAACTCGTTCTTCGGAGAGGGTGCGCGCGGATTTCTCTGATTCCATGACGACCAATTCATCGCCAGCATTGACCAACTCGGTAAAACCAAGCAGGGAAACCGGAGTGGCCGGTGGTGCGACCTTAATGGGCTTACCATCATCCCCAAGCATGGCTTTGATCTTGCCCCACTGATTTCCGCAGATGAAAGGGAGGCCCGGCTTAAGGGTGCCCATGGAGACAATGACTGTCGCGGTAGGTCCGCGTCCGGGTTCGAGTTTTGCCTCGATGACCGTGGCTCTTGGGGTTTCGTCCGGGTTCGCTTTCAGCTCGAGCAGCTGGGCTTGCAGATCGATAGTGGTCAAAAGATCATCGATTCCAAGACCTTTCAAAGCAGAGACTTCCACGCACGGAATGTCGCCTCCCCAGGTGTCGGGAGTGAGATCTTGCTTTTGCAGTTCGGCACGGACTTTATCAGGATTCGCTGCGGGTAAGTCGATTTTGTTAATGGCCACCACGATCGAAACGTTGGCGGCTTTGGCGTGGCTGATGGCTTCTAATGTTTGGGGCATCAGCCCGTCGTCGGCAGCGACAACCAGCACAACGATGTCGGTCACTTTTGCGCCGCGCGCCCGCATGGCGGTAAAAGCCGCGTGGCCGGGTGTGTCAAGGAATGTAAAGTGGTTGCCTTCGTGTTGAACACTGTAGGCTCCGATGTGCTGGGTGATCCCGCCGGCTTCACCAGCGACCACACGGGTGCGGCGGACCGCATCCATGAGGGTGGTTTTTCCATGGTCAACATGGCCCATAAAGGTGATGATCGGAGGGCGGGGTTGGAGTTTTTCAGTTTCCACGACCACAGGGGCCTCTTCGGGAGTTACCTCTGGGGCAACTGGTGCATGGACGCCTCCGCCTTGCTTACGTTTTTCGAGTTCGAAAATGAAACCGTGACGTTCACAAACTTTGGCGGCGATTTCGGCATCGATGTTGCCGTTGATGTTCGAGAAAATGTTGAGCGCCATAAGATCTTGCATGATCTCGAATGGCTTGATGCCGAGTTCTTCCGCCAGAGTGCGAACGATAATGGGCGGCTTAATGTGAATCGTTTTTGCCTCAGGCGCTTCCGCTTGCGGAGCATCGCTGACGTCTGCGACCGCCTCAGCTTCAGGTATGGTTTCTTCTTCGAGCTCGGCTTTGTCTTTTCCTGCACCGATCAGATCGAGGGCTTGGTCTTTTTCTTTAGCTGCCGGTTTAGGGGTGGCGGCGGGCTCTGGCTTGACTACTTCGACAGATTCGGGCTCTGGCGTTTTTCGGCGACCAATGGTTGGCAGGGCGCGACCTCGAGGGCGGGGAGGGCCGCTTTTGCCCGCGGCTTTCGGGTCGAGAAGGTCTAAAGTGTCTTCTTTGGGAGCTGACTCTACCTTTTTCGGTGCAATTTCTGGTGCAACGGCTGGTTTGGGGGCGGCTTTTTCGGCAGCTTTCGCCGGAGCCTTGGTCGACCTGGTCTCTGTGGTTCTACTGGTGCTTGCTGTCTTTTTCCTGGCACCTGTGGTTGAGGCCGTAGCTCTTTTGGTCGGCGTGGCAGCGGCTTTGGTGCTGGCCGATTTTTTCTTCGCGGTCGAAGTGGTCGTGGAGCTTTTGGTGCTTTTAGCTGGCATGCGGTAAGGATCGGGGCTGATCAGGGGCTTTGGAGAAAAGGGTGTTTGGCTTGTCGCGGTTACGAACTGCTTACGCGGTGGCGTTGGTAGGTGACTCGACACTGGCGGAAGCTTCTGTTGAGGAATCTTCCGTCTCGCTAGGAGCCGCCACTGAGCCGGAGCCGCCAAGGGACGGGCCGTCAGAGGAGGTTAAAGCAAGGGCCTTGTCGTGAATCGACTTGGCAAGCTCAAGATCAACCATGGCCTTGGAAGCGATGTCTTCAGGCTCGCTCAAACTGAGAATCTGAGGATCGGAGAATCCCGCCTCAAGAATCCGCTGACAGACATCGGCATCAAGGTTAAAACTGCTTTGCAATTTTACCACAGCATCGTTTTTTTGCATCTGATAAACTTCTTCTTTGCTGGCGGGTTTCGTGATGCTGATGTCCCAGCCGAGCAATCGGGAGGTGAGCCGCGCGTTTTGCCCACGCCGACCAATCGCTTGAGAAAGGTCTTCTTCTTCCAAAACGACTTGAATTTTATGAGCGGCTTCGTCGACTTCAATGTGGCGAGGTTTCACTGGTTTGAGTGCCTCAATGAGCATTTCGCGCGGGTCGGGTGACCAACGGAGGATATCGACTTTTTCGTTATTGAGCTCGCGAACGATGTTTTTCACACGGGCTCCGCGCATCCCAACGCAGGCTCCGACGGGATCCACTTTTTCGTCTGCGCTGTAGACGGCAATTTTGGTGCGGTACCCAGCTTCGCGTGCCACGGATTTTAGTTCGACGGTGCGGTCCGCGATCTCGCTGACTTCCACTTCAAAAAGGCGACGCACAAAATTGGGGTGGCTGCGGGAGAGAATGATTTCGGGCCCGCGCACCCCGTTTTCCACGGCCACAACGTAGGCGCGCACACGGTCGCCGATGTTGTATTCTTCGGTTTGCACACGCTCGCGGTTGGGCATGATGGCTTCGAAACGCCCTAAGTCGACGATCACATCGCTGCGATCAAAACGACGCACGGTGCCGGTCACGATGTCGCCGGCGCGGTCTTTGAATTCATCAAAGATGAGTTCTTTTTCAGCTTTGCGAAGTCGTTGAGCAATGGCTTGTTTGGCGACTTGAGCTGCGATGCGCCCCAGGTTTTGGGGTGTGACTTCAACTTCAATCTCATCGCCGAGTTGGGCGGTGGGTTGGGTGCGTCGAGCTTTGGCCAGGGAGATTTCTTCCTGCGGATTTTCAGTGCTGTCTTCGACAACGATCAGGTGGGCCAGCGCGCGGATCGCGCCAGTTTTTGGATCAATATCGATGTGAAGTTCACGGGTAGGGCCCACCGCTTTTTTGGAGGCGGTCAAGAGGGCTTCAGCTACGGCTTCGAGCAGCACCTCGCGTTTGATGCCCTTCTCGCGCTCTAAATATTCTAGCATGGCAATAAATTCAGCGTTCATGCGGCAAGTTGGGTTGGATTGTTAATAGGACTAAAATGTAGTAAAGTGATTTAGAGAAAAAGAAAGGAGTGGGGAAACCCACTCCTTAGCAAAACAATTGGGTGTATTTTTTGCAGCTTACGATCCAAAAATGCTTTAGTCAAGGCGAGCGCTGAAAAGCTGCACTTATTTGGTGGCAGCGTTCGAGTCCTGATTCGGATTGAAGCCAGCGTATTTGAATGGGGGATTCCATGTTTGCAGGTTCCTAAGCGCTATCTTGAGCGCTATCTTGACCGCTATCTTGAGCGGGCTTCCTCTTGGGGCAACTGGGCAGGAACCTATAAGCACTAACTTAACGAATCTGTATCGACCCGGCAGGGCCTGAAGACTATCGGCCGGTGTCGCACGGCGGCGGACCACACAGAAAAGCAATTACCCCGATGGGATC
This sequence comes from Verrucomicrobiia bacterium, assembly GCA_036804205.1. Classification (GTDB taxonomy): domain Bacteria; phylum Verrucomicrobiota; class Verrucomicrobiia; order Chthoniobacterales; family CALDSX01; genus DAIRSW01. Next base: position 17,022 of record DAIRSW010000017.1, read on the forward strand.
TTCGTTCTTGTCCACAGCGGCTGCGGTGCGCGCGAGCGTGGTCGCAGGTCTCTTGAGGATCGAACCCAGCACAAGTAAGTCGGCTCTTTTGGGGTCAAGGCCGGTGTCCAAGAGTCCATGGAGCCGCGTCTTTGAAGCCCATTGTTCACAATTGGTGGAACCTGTGTTATAATTGCCGCTCTCAGGCTTCGACCTCTTACGAAATTTGGTTCCCAACGCTTTTTTGATTCAATGTGTGGTATATGTGGTGAAATAACTCTTGATGGCTCCGTCCCCGAGGAAGACTCGGTGAAAAGAATGATGGAGGTGATGGAGGCGCGAGGCCCAGATTCTTCAGGCATGATTTTTCAAGGCAGAACCCGTCTTGGCCATCGGCGACTGAAGATTATCGACCTTTCCGAGGCTTCCAAGCAACCCATGGTGGATCATGATCTCGGTCTTTCGGTGGTGTATAATGGTGCGATCTATAATTATCGCCAGCTGCGGGAGGAGTTGGAGGCCAAAGGGCTTAAGTTTTTTTCTCAAGGCGACACTGAGGTTATTCTGAAGGCCTATCATGTGTGGGGCAAAGATTGCGCCCGCCATTTTAATGGAATGTTTGCGTTCACGGTGGTCGAACATGGCAGTGGGCGAGTGTTCTGCGCTCGGGATCGGCTGGGAATTAAGCCATTTTATTACACGCGCAGTGCCCGGTTGCTTCGTTTTGCTTCAAGCCTGCCTGCCCTCTTGGCAGCGGGCGACGTGGATACGAGCATCGATCCGGTAGCCTTAAATTATTACCTGAGCTTTCATGCGGTGGTGCCAGCGCCACATACTATATTAAAAGGCGTGCGCAAATTGCCACCCGCAACCACCTGGACCATTGAGCCGAGCGGTGAAGAACGCTTCGAGCGATACTGGGACTTGTCCTTCGAGCCCCAGCCGGGCGACGACACAATGGCCTTTGAAGAATGGAAAGCCGAGACTTTAAAGGTGCTGCGTCGATCGGTAGAACGACGCCTTGTGGCTGACGTGCCGGTCGGAGTGTTGCTTTCGGGCGGTCTCGATTCGAGCTTGATCGTTGGTTTGATTGCCGAAACGGGACATCAAGGTGTCGAAACGTTTTCCATCGGATTCGAGAGCGTGGGTGGCGAAGAGGGTGATGAGTTTAAGTATTCCGACGTGATTGTGGATCATTTTCAGACCAAACATCACAAGCTTTTTATTGATGCAGCTCGGACTTTGCCCGCGCTTCATCAATGCGTGCGCCAAATGTCCGAGCCGATGGTGAGTCATGATAACGTAGGCTTTTATCTGCTCTCCCAAGAAGTGGCCAAGTATGTGAAGGTGGTCCCAAAGCGGGCAGGGCGCGGACGAGATTTTTGGTGGTTACCATTGGTATC
>DAIRSW010000017.1:18413-21960 GCA_036804205.1 Verrucomicrobiia bacterium
TATGCTCCCGGCTTCCATGGACAATGCTTTGCAGGTGTATGCCGACCACTTTTTTGACCGGAATTTTCTTGAGATGCAAGAAGTGCTAACGCCCGGTTTGGTGGAGCAAGATTATGCACGGGATTTTGTGGCGGAACACTTTGCCCAGCCGGGTGCACCCCGTCCGATTGATAAGGCCATGCGCTTGGATGCTCTCATCATGTTGGTGGACGACCCGGTCAAACGGGTTGATAACAATACCATGGCCGCAAGTCTGGAAGCGCGAGTGCCGTTTCTTGATCATGAAGTGGTGGAGTTTGCAGCACGGGTTCCGGGGGAACTGAAAGTCAAAGATGGCGGCAAGTACGTGCTGAAAGAAGCTGCGCGAGCCATTATTCCGGCGGCGGTCATTGATCGTCCGAAAGGATATTTTCCGGTGCCGGCATTAAAATATCTGCGGGGTGAGTTTCTTGAGTTGGCCCGCGAATACACCACCAACGACGCTGCTCAACAGCGCGGCTTATTCAATAATCACTATATTGATAAGTTGTTGTCCGAGCCGGAAGCTCACATCACCCCACTGCGCGGCTCTAAGCTTTGGCAAGCCGCGCTGTTAGAATTCTGGTTGCAATCACACGGCATCTGATCCGATGAGCGTAGAAGAAGATTATGCTCGCGTCGTGGTGCCCTGTGGGTGGGGACGCCTCATTTTTGCCCATACTTTTTTGGAAGCCAAGGATGTGGCTCATGAACTGTTGCGCGAAAAGGCCAATAGCCGGGACATAGCTTTCTACGTAACGGATCCGCATCTTATTTTGAATGCAGCGCCGCAAGATCTTTTTATGGATCCTTCGGATACTTTTCGCATCAACTTCGGCAAGTATGTGCCGAACGAGTTTGGTGTGCCCAATGTGCGGATTCGTGGCTTAAGTGCACGCGCGGACATTCAAGCGATCAACCGGATCTACAGTTCACTTCAAATGGTGACAGTAGACAGCGAAGCTTTCTGGGAAAACCGGGATGACCCACGGCTGAAAATCGCTGTGGCTTGCCAAGGGGAAAGTGATGAGGTGATCGGCGTGGGTATTGGGGTCGATCATCAGTTGGCGTTTCGGGATATTCAAAACGGCAGCTCACTTTGGTCGCTGGCGGTGGATCCTCAAGTGGCCATTCCTTCAGTGGGTGAAGCGCTGGTGCGTTATCTCATCGAGCACTTTCAAGCACAAGGCAGACAGCAATTGGATTTGTCCGTGATGCATAGTAACAAAGAAGCTATTCATTTGTATGAGAAGCTGGGGTTTCAACGAATCCCTGTCTTTGCCATCAAACGCTGTAATCCGATCAATGAACGGCTTTATACCGGCGTCGACGTCGACCAAGAGTTTAATCCGTATGCACGAATCATCATTCATGAGGCGATGCGCCGTGGCATCTCCGTTCTGCCGGTGCATCCGGAGCGCGGTTATTTTCGCCTGACCCTAGGTGGGCGCTCGGTGCTGTGTCGCGAATCGCTTACCGACCTAACTTCGGCGGTAGCCATGTCGCGGTGTGATGATAAAGAGATGACCCGGCATGCCTTAGAAAGCGCGGGTTTACGCTTGCCGGCCCAAATGCGGGCGAGTTCGCCTGAGCAGAATCTCGAGTTTCTAAAAAAGTATGGGCGCCTGGTGGTGAAGCCCGCTCGAGGCGAGCAAGGGCGAGGGGTTGCGGTTAACCTTAACTCGCTCGCTGACATGGAGCAGGCCATTCTCCGTGCCCAAGAAGAATGCGACCAGGTGTTGCTGGAGGAGTTTGTGGAGGGGACGGACTTACGGATCGTGCTCATTAATTATGAGGTTGTTGCTGCAGCAGAGCGACGTCCGCCGGAGGTTTTAGGAACCGGACGCCACACCGTTCGTGGTTTGATCGAGAAAGCCAGTCGGCGTCGGTCCGCAGCGACCGGAGGAGAAAGTGCTATTCCGATGGATGATGAAACGGTGCGTTGTCTGCGTGCGCAAGGCTTTGGGCTGGATGACACGCCGCCAGAAGGACAACGGCTCCGGGTTCGCAACACGGCAAACCTGCATACCGGTGGAACGATTCATGATGTGACCGACAAGCTGCACCCCGAACTGGCCAAGGCCGGGGTCGAGGCGGCCCAAGCCTTAGAAGTGCCGGTGGTGGGGATGCATTTTATTGTCGAGGCTAGTGACCGACCTGTCTATTGGGTTATTGAGGCTAACGAGCGACCGGGCTTGGCGAATCATGAGCCGCAGCCTACCGCCGAACGATTTATTGACTTACTTTTTCCAACCACGATTCGAACTCAACCTATTCCCCCCCCAGAACCTCGCGAACCATGAGTATTTCTGAACATTTTCCCGCGACCGCCATGCCCATAGTCCAGTCGGATATCGAGGTGGATATCGACTACATCAGCTCTTGGCTGTTGGAATTGTTGGCTATCCATTCACCAACCGGATACACGGATCCGATAACCAGACGGGTTGCTGCCGAGCTTGATCGTATGGGGGCAGGATATGAATTAACACGCCGCGGGGCGATTCGGGTAAAAATTCCCGGTGAACATCCGCGACCAGCACGGGCCATTGTGGCTCACTTGGATACCTTGGGGGCCATGGTGCGCGAACTCAAGCCTAACGGACGACTCGCTCTCACCCCGATTGGTACCTGGTCGAGCCGCTTCGCTGAGGGTGCTCGGGTTTCTCTATTTACCGACCGGGAAATTTTTCGCGGAACCATTCTGCCGCTTAAGGCGTCCGGCCATATCTTTGATGGAGAAGTTGACACTCAACCGGTCAACTGGGATCAGGTGGAACTCCGGGTCGACGAGCACGCCTATGACAAACAGGCTTTGCTTAATCTGGGGATCAACGTGGGAGATTTTGTAGGCATCGACTCTCAACCGGAGTTGATGAAAAACGGCTACATCAGTGCTCGCCATCTTGACGATAAAGCCGGGGTGGCCGTGGTCCTTCAGGTTGCCAGGTTTTTGTTGAACCAAAACAGACCTCTGCCCACCGACGTGCATTTGTTATTTACGATTTCTGAAGAGGTCGGTTCCGGCGCTTCCGCGGTTCTGCGCGGAGATATCGCCGAGATGGTTACCATTGATAACGGCACGGTCGGCGTTGGCCAGGAGTCGAGCGAGCTATGGCCCTCCATCTGTTTGTGCGATGCGAGTGGACCGTTTGACTACCACTTAAGCCGGCAGCTTTTGCAGCTGTGCCGTGAACATAAGGTTCTTCATGGGCGGGATGTTTTCCGCTATTACCGCAGCGACAGTGCTTCGGCGGTTGAAGCCGGCAACGATATTCGCACCGCTCTGGTGACCTTTGGGGTTGATGCTTCGCACGGTTATGAGAGGACCCATCTCGACAGCTTAGCCGGGATCGCGAGACTCTTAACCGCCTATTGTCTTAGCGATCCGCTGTTCGCAGAGCAAAAAGACTTGGTTGAAACAATCGAAGAGTTTCCGGAAACCCGTCAAACCATCATCCCATGCGTGGTCCCGGAGCGGCCTCCGACATCAGAGGAAAATGGCATTAATGTATCGTTGGAACATTAA
>DAIRSW010000017.1:21970-28571 GCA_036804205.1 Verrucomicrobiia bacterium
TTCGCTCTGCTTTGTCTCCTGCTCCTTGTGGTGGTCGGGTGCCAACCGCGCAGAGAGATTCCTCGTGACACCTTGGTCATCGGGCAAGTGGCCGAGCCGATGTCGCTTGATCCTCACCGTACTACGGCGCTCAATGATTTTCGAATCGCCGCCAATGTTTATGAAGGATTGGTGCGTTTTCGAGCGGGCACTCTGGAAATTGAACCCGGTTTAGCCAGCCAGTGGAGTGTGTCTCCGGATGGTTTGCGTTATGTGTTTGATCTCCAGGAAGGCATCACTTTTCACGACGGCACACCTTTTGATGCTGAGGCAGTGAGGTTTAACTTAGAGCGAATGCTTAAGGAAGATCATGCCTATGCCCACACTGGCCCGTTTCCCCTATCTTTTTTCTTCAACTCTATCGTGAGTATCGAGACCCCGTCGCCCTTTCAAGTTGTTTTGGTGCTGGACGAACCATTTGCTCCGCTGCTTTCCAATTTAGCCAGTCCGACCGGATTTATGGTCTCGCCAGCAGCGGTGGAGAAGCATGAAGAAATGTTTGGACGCAACCCGGTCGGCACGGGGCCGTATCAATTTGCGCGTTGGGAAAGCAATCGGCTGGTCGAGTTGGAGCAGTTTCCCGACTACTGGGATGGTGAAGTTCGAACGGAAAAACTCATTTTCCGACCGATCACCGATGAAAATGCCAGGCTTACAGAGTTGTTAGCGGGAGGCGTGGATTTGGTGGCCGAAGTTCCACCGGACATCATTCAATACCTGCGGGAGCATGAAGATTTTCGAACAGTGGAAGCAGAAGGTCCACACTTGTGGTTTTTGATTCTTAATACGCGTCATGGACCTTTTGCCGACGTGCGAGTCCGGCAGGCCATCAATTATGCAATCGACCGGAAGTCGATGGTGGAGCATCTTTTGCAGAATACCGCCACCGCCGGAGTAGGTGCGATACCCCGTGCTTTTGCGTGGGCCGTGGATCCGAGTTTAGAGCCTTATCCGTACGATCCAGACAAAGCCCGGGCACTTCTTGATGAGGCCGGTGTAGAAAATGTTTCTCTCACCCTTTATGCAACAGAAAGTGGCTCAGGCATGCTAGCTCCTAGGGAGATGGCTGTCGCTATTCAAGGGGACTTGAGTCGGGTCGGGGTGCAAGTCCGAATTGAGACTTTTGAATGGAACAGCTTTTTGGCTCGAGTTAACGCCGGGCTTGGGGAGGATGTTGACATGGCGCAGATGGCCTGGATGATTAATGATCCAGATACTTTGCCATTCTTGGCCCTCCGCCGAGAAGCCTGGCCAGAAGCAGGGGGCTTTAATTCTGGCTACTACGACAATGCGGAGTTGGACGAACTGCTGATCAAGGCGCGACGGGCACTTTCGCAAGAGCAGCGAGCGGAGCTTTACCAGGAGGTAGATCGATTGGTTTATGACGACGCTCCATGGGTTTTTGTGGCAAGCTGGAAGCAGAATGCGGTGGCCCATAAGAGCGTGCAAAACCTACAATTAGAACCCTCATTTCTGTTTCTCCTGAGAAACGTTTGGAAACATGAACTTACCGAATAATCACCAGCCGTTCTCAGATCGCGCTTGCGCAGCTTATCCGCCTGCAAAAACACGCAGCAGTAAATGAAATAAAAGGTAAACTGCGAAGATGGCCGACAAACCTATTAAAAATCTTAGCACGCCCTCCAACCATAAAGCGAGGAGGGCGAGGCCGATAGCACTGGCGCAGAGCATTCTACCTAAAATTTGATAGGTCTGTGATCCTACAAGGGAGGCAAGCCCCAGTGAAAGCCAGAGCGGCAGCGGTAGCGAAAAGAACAATGATGCTCCTGCAAAAAGAATGGAGGTCGCAAGGCACAGCTGCCAAGGGGCCTTCCCTACTTTATTGCCCAGGTCTCGCAACTGGCCAAGCAGAGCGACGCGATCAACATAATCTGGTTGGGGCGTGGAGGGTCTAGTGGGAACATGAGTCGACGCGCCTAGTGGCGCGGCAACTTCCTGTCTCGAAGGTTCGGATGCTGGAAAAGAGATTGGCTTCGGGGGGCGGTATTGCGCAGCACCCATTATGCCGTTATAGGTTGTTCCACCGTGTCCCGTCATCTGCCCAGCAAAATAGGGCGTCATATCATTGTCATCCTTGCCATTCATTTGCCCGCAAAATCAATCTACCTAATTGAGAGTCAAGCCCTCTTTCTTAGAAAAGACTTACCCCTAAGGCTCAACCCTTTGGCCTTGTCGGGTCGGATGGCTGGCCTCTAAACGCATGAACGCGCTGACTAAATCAAACTTCTTTTCAGAATGGGTTTTCTGGGCATTCTCTGCTTGCTGCAAACCGGGACCTGGCCTTAAGAGCATAATGCCAAAACTGCGTCAGCCCACCCATTTCCTTCGATTAAGGATGGGTTGGGTTGCCCTTTTTTTCGCGGCACTGACCTACTTGGGAACTCCCTGTGCGAACGCTCAAAGCATCAGCCGAGTCAGAACAGTGGTGGTCGATGCCGGGCATGGCGGGCACGATCGAGGAGGCATCCCCGGCCAAAAGGTTTCGGAAAAGCAAGTGGCCCTGGATACCTCCATCAGGCTTCAAAGAGAACTGGTCCGGCGCGGTTATCGAGTCATCATGACTCGTACCACCGATGTGTTTATTCCATTGTCCCAAAGGGTAGCGATTGCCAACCGGAACCGACGCGATACCATTTTTGTGAGTGTTCACTATAACTCGGCTCGGCGAGTTGGGGCCATGGGCTATGAGACCTTTTATTACTCCTCAGGTTCGCAAGCACTAGCAATTGCGATCCAACGACAAATTATGCGTGTGGCACGCACCGAAGACCGCGGGGTCAAGCGTCGCGGCTTTTATGTTCTTAGGAACAACCGCATTCCTGCTGTTTTAGTGGAGTGCGGTTTTTTAACTAATCCCACCGAAGCCCGCCGCGCTCAAAGCTCCAGATACCGTCAAAGCATGGCCGAGCGGATCGCGGTGGGGATCGATGATTACAATGGATGGCTGGCACGGCGTCGTTAAACAAGCTTTCCGATGAAAATTGTGGACGGGGAAGAATTTGCGGAAGCGGAGCGGCGGCTTTTTGACTCCCGCGGGGCTACGGAGGCAGGGCTGATGGATGAGGTTGCTCTGCGCTGCGTTGAGCTCGTGGAAGCGGAGATGTCCGACGCCGATAGGTTGATCTGTTTTGTTGGCAATGGGCACAACGGAGGCGACGGCTGGGCAATCGCGCATCATTTTGCGAAAAGGCATCCGGCTTCGAAGGTGTGGGTCCGAGCGCATCCACACTCGCAAGGGCGCAAGCCTCTCACTGCCTGGCAAGCGATGTGGTGCCGCCGGTTTCCAAATATCGAAGTGCTCTCGCGGGATCAGGTTCTTCATCGGGCGCTGTTGGAGCAGTACTCCAATACCGTTATCGTCGATGCCTTAACCGGATTAGGGGCTCGTTCTGGTTTAGAGGGCGACCTTAAGGACCTAGCCGCCGAATTGGAGCAGCTTCAGGCGTCGATTTCAAGCGTGGTGCTCAGTATTGATGCTCCGTCCGGACTCAGCCTGCAAGGGCCGGATCAAGTTCAACGCGGTCAGGTTGTCAAAGCTGATTGGACGGCCACAGTCGGCTGGCCCAAGAAAGCGTTGGTGCTCGATGGGGTTGATGACTACGTCGGGCGCATCGCAGTTTTGCCCTTGCCGGCTTTTAATGACATGTTGCTAACCGACCAAGGGCTGCATTTGCTTGAACCAACGAGTTTAAGAGGCCTTTTGCCTCGCCGCGATTTTTCGTGGCACAAAGGTCGAGCCGGTCGTTTGGCGATTGTAGCGGGATCACCGGGTTACATTGGAGCAGCGGCTCTTACTGCCTTCGCCGGGCTCAAAGGTGGAGCTGGCCTGATAAGAGTTTGGACCCACCCAAGGGCACGTACCGAACTGAGTGCGCGACTGCCCTTAGAGTGCATGCTGGCAGAAAGCTTTGAGGTTGCGGATGTTTTGTCCAGTAATCCCGAAGTTATTGTAATTGGACCAGGGCTCGGGCAAAGCGCTGAGAGCGGAGTGTTTCTTCAGAATCTTCTCCAAGTCTGGAAGGGACCTCTTGTGATTGATGCCGATGCTCTCAACCTTTTGTCGGCTGAAGGTAGCCTGCTTGATCTGGCTCTAAAACAGGAGCGCATTATATGGACTCCGCACCCAGGAGAAATGGCTCGCTTGTTTCCTCATCTGGACAGGACGAATCGCTGGGCCACAGCAAGGGAGTTCTGTCAGCGAGCAGCCGGCGTGCTGGTGTTCAAAGGATCTCGAACCATTGTCACGCAGAAAGACAAACCGCTGTATTTTAACGCGACCGGGCATCCCGGCATGGCCACAGCGGGTTGTGGTGATGTGCTCAGCGGATTACTCGGAGCACTTGTGGCGCAGGGGCTAAGTGAGTTCGACGCCTCGAAGGTAGGAGTTTGGTTGCTTGGGCGATCGGCAGAAGCCGCCATGCGAACCGGCGAGACCAGCCTGTCTCTAAGTGCGACGTCGCTGATCGACTCCCTTAAGAAGGCGCAGCGGCACTTGCAAAGCTGGATTTAAAAAAATCACCCTTTGAATCGATTGATCCAAAGGGTGATTTTGAAATATCCCTGAGAGGAAATGTCGAAGAACTTGAGCAGTCTTCGCAAGGAAATTCGTGCCTATGTGAGCGCGAATTTCAGCTGGTTCTTAGTAGTAGTAGTAGGAACGACGACGTTCGCGTTCGTCGACCAGAGCACCACCAACAGCGCCTGCAACGGCGCCGATTGCTGCACCTTGAGCCATGCCACGGCGGTCACCGCCGATGAGGCCGCCAGCGATCGCGCCAGTACCAGCGCCGAGAACGGCACCTTGACCAGCATAAGTATCACAGCCCGTGAAGGTGAAGGCTGAACCGAGTAGGAGAAATGCACAGAGCAAGCTTTTCATAATAACCTCAAGGTACTAGATTAAACGGATGTAGCAAGTTAAAACTGTGCTGCTCTCGGGGAGATCAGTGCGGCAGATAGGGCACGCCATCCCCCGCTTCCGCTTGCCTATCCTATCCTGCCCAGGGAAGCTCGACCACGCTTTCTCCGGCTAGAGTTTCTAAGTCGATCCACCCGGTCAGTCCGGTGCTGGTGTGAATTAAATACCAGTCGTTCCTTTCCCAATCGTTCCGAGCCGCAGTGCCCGGTGCCCAAAGAATGACCTCCACCTCGCTGTTCAACTGCGGAATGCCAAGAATCTCGGTGCTGTCGCGTCGCGCAAGAATCTCAAAACTCTTGGTCACTTTTCCAGTGACACCGACGGCTGCAAATTCGGCTTCGATCTCACGAAGAACCCCATCCGGATGAATCTGATGTTTAATGATACGAGTCCAAAACCCCATCCACACCTCTTGGATGATTGAGCCGTTGCCAGGCACGCGTATTCCTCCTTGCCCACGTAGTCTCCCCACGATCTCAAGCCGACCGTTGTTTAGGGAGATAAAGACATGCTCATTGTAATCACTCGAACCGATCAAAGTAAACTGAAGCCACTGGGTTGAGCGGCCGGGAAAAGGCGTCACTGCCTTTAGCTCGGGCGGGTCGTTGTGGAAAAAATCTTGGTCAAACTCCGCAAGCCGAAGCTCCTGATCCAGACCTTGCACAGCAAAGGTTTCGTTGCCCAGTGCTCGCACTACGAGTTCTCTAGACTGACCGTTGCCCTCAAGATCGAGTTTAATTTTAATTTCCGCCGCTGCGAGTGAAGGCAGCCAGCTCAACAGGATAATGAGGTTGAAAGAAAACCACAAAGACTTCATAACAATTTTAATTAAAGGCGATACGAGAAACACTCGTCAATCTTTTTCACACGCCCAACAAGGGATTTGCGCTTGGGGTCGCCCGCATATCCCGTGGTGTGAGTCCTGTTGGTCGCCAAAGAGCCAAATAACGTTCGGCTTCTCTCTGGAACCGACAGGGTTGGTGAGACAGGAATGGGAGAGCTGAAAGGCGGACATAGGAAAGAGGGTCTCTGAAAATGCGAAATTAAGGCTGGAACAAATCGGGCTTCGGGTAAAGGACAATGGCTGCTGGATATTCTGTGTCATCCGTTCGACCCGAATTGCGGAAGGTGCCTTGGGGCGTTCAGGCCCAGCTTAAGCGGAACCGGTTCCCCACTCAAAAAAACCAAAATTTTTGATGATCCGCAGTCGTTGCGTCGAGTAAGTAGGGGCATGAATACGAGAGATCTAATGCGGCTGATTATCGCAGGTTTTGGAACCCTTATTTTTCACACTTTGCATGCCGAAACTCAGCTTGAGGTTCGCGGCATGAGTATTGGTGAAACTCAATACCGTGTGTTGATGATTCCTTTGCAGCGGCTTCCGGATTTGCAGCTGGTTTGGCTCGGGTCGGAAGAAAGGACTTTCGTTCACGTGGCCGCGCATTTGGAAAAGAAAGGGCTTTCGTGGCATACCATGATGAACGGTGGGATTTTTGAACCCGGAGGTAGGCCCACAGGTTTGACCATTATTGATGGTGAGGTGTTGACTCCACTCAACCTGGACGAAGGTCGGGGAAACTTTTTTCTGAAACCTAACGGTGTCTTTCTGGTGAGCGCAGGAAA
>DAIRSW010000018.1:0-4334 GCA_036804205.1 Verrucomicrobiia bacterium
GTGATCGGGCTTCTTAGCGGTTTACAGAAGCATGACGGCTACTACGAGGGCGAGGACGAGACCGTAGATAGCGCAGGGGATGGCGGCTCGTTTGAGGATGGCTCCTTCCTGGTTCACCAGGCCCAAAACCGCGCAGACCGCGACGATGTTGTGGATGCAAATCATGTTGCCCATGGCCGCTCCGGATAGTTGAAGCGCCAGCAGGAACGGAGGATCGATTCCGGCATCCTGCGCAATGCTAAGTTGAATGGCGCCAAAGGTCAGATTGGAAATAGTGGTCGAGCCGGAGAAAAAACTGCCGAGCGCGCCGAGAAACGCAGCAAAAAAAGGCCAAGCGCCTCCCGCCGCTGAGGCTAAACTCTGACCCAGCACCATGGTGGCCGAGCGCTCGCCGCCGATCATGAGTAGGTTGACAAAAACCAGGGCGCCCAAGAGTGCCAGCACCGGGGTGGCAATGCGACCGGCTGTCTCACGCAAAGTCGAAAGCGCGATCTCTTTGCTGCCGCGACAAAGAAGCAGAGCTAGTCCAGCGGTTATGACGAACGGGATGATGGATGGCACATAAAGCATGGCGTGGGTCCAGGAAAGGCCTTGGCCGAGAATGTCGACCACGCGAAGAACCAGAGCTCCGCTGATGGAAAATTCGCCCACTGGCCCAAGGCCAAGAGCGAGATGTGGCTCGCGTGCGTTGAGAAGGGCGCGCAGCCCGAGCTGCGGAATTCGGGTGAGGAGGAGGATCGCCACGGTCACAAGCAGGGGGATGAGAGCTAGAACAACCGCGCGAGTGAAGATGGGGCCGCGCATTGTCTCAGAGGACTCGCGGTGGAGTCCGAAGCCGAATCGTGCGGCGGCAATGGTGACCACCATCCCGACGCAGCCCCCGACGATGGCCGGAAACTCGTAGTTGAAGGCTGAGACCGCGAGCATGGGTCCCACGCTGGCGATTATGGAGAGGTAGATGAAACCAAGATTTTGCCAAAGGGTCCGCCAAGGGATAACGAGAGTGAGGGCGAGAACCGGCACAACCAAAGCTGCGCAAAATTGGAAAATACCAGCCTGCCATGAGAGGGCGAGCATCGTTTCGCGGGGCAATGTCAGAAGGTCAAACCCAAACCAAACCGGCGTACCTGCTGCTCCGAAGGCGGTGGATGTGCCGTTGAAAACCAAGCATACCACAGCTACGCGCAGCGCTGGAAAGCCTAGTGCCACTAACACGGGTGCAGCCAGCGCGGCTGGCGTACCAAAGCCGGCCGCTCCTTCGATCACAAAAATAAATGACCATCCTGCGATCATGATTTGAGCGACGGGGTTCGCCGAGATACCCCGAAGCCAGGTTTGCAGGGTTGCCATGGCTCCAGATTTTTCCATGGCCACAAAAAAAAGGATGGCCCCAAACACGATGGAGATCGGGGTGAGGGCGTCGAGCAGCCCGCGCAGCACCGCAGCCGCGAGGAGGGCTGGAGCATGTTGAAACCACAGCCATCCGATCAGCAAGGCAAAAAGTGACCCCAGAAAAAACGCCACCGTGCTCGGTAACGGCCCCGGCTTGGTCATCGCGACAATGAGAAAAAGAATCGGCAGAGCGGCGAAGAAAAAATCCATAGAGCACGCTAGCAAAAAGGAACTCCCGCCCCAACGCAACGTCAAAGCGCAGCTCGTCACCAAATCTCAAAGACTCAAGCAAAGCGTGATCGAAAGCTGGTTTACCTCATATATGGAGCGAGAGCAGGTTGTTTGCTAATCCAGACGGCAAAATGCTCTGGATCGATCATGGCATGGTCGGAATACGTTAAGTAGCGCAGGTAGGTCAAACCTCGTGGTCGGCTAAGGTTCATAAAGTGTTCTAGTCTGTTTTGCATATTCAGCTCCACCATAACGCTCCCGTTTTTCATCCAACTGGCATTTGCTAACCCTGCCCCATGCTGGCCGATAACGACACACGTTTCATCAAATAGGCTGACCTGTTCTCTCAACGTCATGTTTTCAAGCTGGACGTTGTGAAACTCGTATTCCGGTCGAACCAGGCTTTGACACATTGCTTTCAGCTCTCCGTGGTTAAGAATGGAACGTCTCATCGTTCCAGAGCCCTTAACTTGAGCCTCAGAGATATAAAAGTCCAGTGGAGGAAGTCGTTCGATTAGAACGATCTTATTTCGTTGATGACTTAACCTGACAGATAGTCGCTTGGCGGTGTCCCGCTTAAAGTCCTCCAGATGCTGAGCTCCTAGAAGCGTCCAACGAGGGTTCAGCCCAACTAAATCCATGGCCTGAGATGTTTTTACCTCGTTTGGGGGAAGCAACTGGACCGCAGGATACATTTCTGAAAAAATTTGTGTAAACGGACCAGGCGTCTCCACGCACAATTTGGTCGAATTACTCGGAGTCCGCTTGACAATACCAAACACGGGGAGAAGAAGATCGAAAATAAAGTGAAAATAGTGTTCAACACTTCCATACCCGACATGCTTGACGACGAGCCGCGAGGTTCCGTCCAATCGGTGAACGATTTCTAAGTGGTTGAGGTGTGCCCAAAGAGCATTGCTCATCCTGACGATCCGCGTCTGAGAACGACGCCACTTCGGCATTCTGGGTTGTGTTTCGGTTTTCATACTTGGTAGGTTCCGGATCGGGTATTTCGAAGATTTCGGCTTTAACTACACTAAAGTAAAACGACCGCTACTTATCTCTTCCGTCGTGCTTGGTTGCTTGGAATGGTTCTTTGCGTAGTTAGATAGGCTTCCATGGAAACCAATTTCATCACCGCAGTTTTTCTCCCCCTGGCTCTGGCCGTGATCATGTTCGGCTTGGGAATGACCTTGACCCTCACAGATTTCAAGCGCGTCGCCCTCCAGCCAACCGCGGCCTTTGTGGGCTTGGGGAACCAGCTCATTCTTCTGCCCTTACTAGCCTTCGGCTTAGCCTTGCTCCTACCGATGTCCCCAGAACTCGCCGTTGGTCTCATGATCCTGGCAGTTTGTCCGGGCGGGCCAACCTCCAACTTCATCACCTTCTTATGCCGTGGCGACGTATCACTTTCAGTCAGCCTCACCGCCGTCAGCAGTGTGGTCACTGTTCTGACTATTCCATGGATAATCAATCTTGCGCTCAGCCATTTCATGAGCGCCACCGAAGTTGTTCCCTTGCCGGTGCTCAATTCCATGGTGACCTTGCTCTTAATCACCTTGGTTCCGGTCATGCTAGGCATGTTGGTCAATCATTTTGCGCCCGGTTTCAGCCTAAAATCCCGCCGTTGGGTCAGCCTGGGTTCTGCGCTATTGTTTTTGTTGGTCTTAGCCGGGGCCATCGCCTCGCAATGGAAAGCTCTTCCGGATTTCTTCCGTCAAGCAGGTTTGGCGACGCTTTTGTTAAACGTGGGAAGCATGACGGTGGGCTACCTGACCGCGCGACTATTTCATTTAAACGCACAGCGACAATTGACCATCGCCGTAGAAAGCGGTCTGCAAAATGGGACTTTAGCGATAGCGATTGCGGCAAGTCCGTTACTCCTCAACAACCCGGCCATGGCCATTCCTGGAGCCATCTACAGCCTGACCATGTTCGTAACCGCCGGCCTCCTCATCCTCACCACCCGAATCAATCAAAACGCTAAGTAAAGAGTGCTACCCCGCCGAGGATCAAGCGGTGCCAAAAATGTCATCGGGCCGAAGAACCCAAGAAACCCGGCGGGCCGGAGATCGCTTGCTTTCTCGAACCACTTCAGATACTGTTCAAGTAAACACACCATGAGCCTTTCCTCCAAAATCGAATGGACCGACGCCACATGGAATCCTGTGCGTGGTTGTTCCAAGATCAGTCCTGGTTGCAAAAACTGTTATGCAAAGACCTTTGCGGAACGCTTTCGCGGAGTGCCCGGGCACCCCTTTGAACAAGGCTTTGACCTGCGTTTGGTTCCAGAAAAGCTGTCCGAACCGTTCAAGTGGGCGTCCAGCCGGCGGGTTTTTGTCAACTCCATGAGCGATCTCTTCTACCAGGGCGTCGCCGACGATTACATCAGCAAAGTCGCCGCCGTCATGCGTGCAGCCGACTGGCATACCTACCAAGTCTTGACCAAACGCCCGGATCGCATGGGGAAACTTCTCAGAGGGTCCTTGCGTGACGCAGCCGAGTGCCGACACGTCTGGTGGGGGGTGAGTGTCGAGGATCGCCGTCATGGGCTTCCAAGGGTTGAAAAACTCCGAGAATCCGGGGCAGCCATGAAATTTCTGTCCATCGAGCCATTGCTTGAAGATCTGGGAGACTTTGACCTTAGCGGCATTGATTGGGTTATTGTCGGGGGTGAAAGCGGTCCTGGTGCCCGGCCCTTGCGGCGGGAG
>DAIRSW010000018.1:4344-7005 GCA_036804205.1 Verrucomicrobiia bacterium
TCTTTGCCACGCGGTCGGTGTTCCCTTTTTCTTCAAACAATGGGGCGGGGTGCAAAAATCGAAACATGGCCGACAACTCGACGAGAAAACCTATGATGAATTTCCCGTAAACCTCAATAAGCGGCCACCCGAAAACGTAGAGCGCAAACGCGCGGCCCGTGAGTGCGCGGCGTTCCATTAGAAGAAATCTTCCTGATGCCTCGCCAAGAGATTGACGATAAGCCCTTCAACCAGTCCACGCTGACCAAGCTCGACCTTTTTGAGCGCTACGCCCGCGAATGGCTCCCCGTATTTATCACAGGACCTGTAATATACAAAGAGATCAATATTTGTGATTTTTTCAGTGGCAGCGGTACCGACAGCGAAGCAACCTGGGGCAGCTCACTGCGTTTGCTCAAGGTCGTCAAGGAATTCCGGGGAATGATCGCGCAAAGGAATTTTAGCGTCAGCCTCTATCTCTCTGACAAAGTCACTGAGAAGGTAGCTCGTCTCAAGGAGCACATCGTTCGAGAAAATTTCGCCAAGCTCCCGATTAACATCGATATCAAGTCGCTTTCCTTTGAGCAGCGATTTGAGCAGCTCCACTCTATTTTTATGAAGCCCGAGTCGGCCAACCTGCTCATTCTTGATCAGTATGGCGTGAAACATTTCGATAGCACCTTCGATGCACTCGTGCGCTGTCCTACTACCGATTTCCTGGCTTTCGTTTCGTCCTCCTGGTTTCAGCGCTTCCACACCTTGCCGGAGGTCGCCAAATACCTTGTCGATCGTCGACCGCAGGCCTATCACCAGGCGCACCGGGCCGTTATCGATGCCTACCGCAAAAAGGTTCCTAAAGACCGTAAATATTACCTAGGGGAATTCTCATTAAAATCGGGTTCCAACATCTACGGCGTTATCTTCGGTTCGGCACACCCGCTTGGTATGGCGAAGTTCCTCAGCTCGGCTTGGAAGCTTGATGAAACCAATGGCAGCGCCAACTTCGATGTTGAGCAGGAGGGGATTTTCGGGCAGTCCAACCTTCTGCTACCTTTTGCCGCCACCCCCAAGAAAGTGGAAGTTTTTGACAAGGAGTTGGAACAAGCGATTCGCAGCGGAGCGATTCGCGACGAGATGCAAATCCTCGAACTCTGTTTTGAACATGGTGTCACAAACCAACATGCCTCCCCAGTTCTCAGGAAGCTCAGAAAGGAGGGCATTCACACTTCAACATGGTGGGTCCCGAATCCGAGTAATTTCCGCAACCCCCGAATCTTACTCCGTCCCAATTCCTAATCCAGCGCTGCTGGGTTTCAGCTCTTCTCGCACCGCACGTTCAAGTTGAAGTAAGATCTGCGCGCTTGCATCAAGCTTTCTTCCCAAAGCCGATCGCCTTGAACTTACTGAACTCGGCCTCGCAATCACGAACGCTGGCTCGGTATCGGCAACATGCCGGATGCTGGGCGATCACATTGCAGAAGAAAGTGCGGATTTCGGGGCGCTCGCCCGTTTGTTTGGCACATGGGATGACTACAGCCGGAATATCCGAGGCATTATGGAGCGTCGCCTCTCACACCTACAGCGCGTTGACGAAACCCTCTTTCACATGGTCGAACGCGCAATCGAGGAAATTCCGAAGCATCCAACCCTATGCCTCGCAGCCCTCAGCCAGATTGAAGACCGAGCTTTCGGCCTGATTTGGAAATGGGAATGCGACGACGAAGGAGCCTTGCCGTCATCCGTCATTTCGGATTGGTCAGCCATGCCGAAAAATCAACGACACTGGCTGGTCGACGAAATGATGAGTGCAGACGAGGCCGGCACCCCAGGTGCGTGGAAAATCCCGCAAGACCGCGCCAAGCAACTCGCTTTGCTGCAATTCCTCACGGGTAGCGACCGTAATTATGATCGGGCCCTTGGTCGTTACGCCACCAAGGACAGCTATGTCCTGCTCAATGCAATACACAGTTTTCGCAACCGCACCCAGCATGATGCCGGACAGCCGATTCCCCTGGGAGTAGCCGTCTCCGCGCTGATGCTCTGTATCGAACTTCTGGCCTGCAACCAACTCCTAGCCATCTTCACCACCATCTCCAAAACCGCGAAGCGCTAAAAGCCTTCATCCTTCAACCCTCATCCTTCATCCTTTCTCCCAATGGTCTCCTCTTCTCTCAAATCCAAGATCGACGCGCTTTGGCTCGATTTCCACTCTAGCGGGATCACCAATCCGATCACCGTCATCGAGAGAGGCGAAGCAAGAGTGACCCATATGAAAACGACCATCGATCTTCCCGATGATTTGCTTATCGAGGCCAAAACCCTCGGCCGCACTGTCAAACATGGCAGACGCTTAGTCGCTGATCCTGCCACCATTATCGAAAAGGACACCTGGTGGGAATCTCGGCATTGATCTGCTTCGGTGTCTGTGTATTATTCTGTGTATGGCAACAAAAACTCTTTCTGTTGACGAAGAAGCCTATCGGGCGTTAGCGCGAGCGAAACGTCATCGCAGCGAATCCTTTTCGCAGGTGATCAAGCGAGCGACCTGGCCAGACGGTCCCAAAAAATGCGGAGACCTACTTTCACGAGCCAGCGGTGTGGTTACCGATGCGACTCTTCGAAGGTTGCTTGAGGCCCAGAGTCAAGACATACCGCCACGCGACAAATGGAATCGTTGAGTTT
>DAIRSW010000018.1:7015-9242 GCA_036804205.1 Verrucomicrobiia bacterium
CAACCTTCCTTATCGACTTCCAACGGGAACGGAAGGCCGGGAAAGAAGGTCGTGCTCATCAGTTTCTGGTCAATCACGCAGAGAAAGGAGCGTATCTTTCGGTCATTGCATACGGCGAATACGCCGAAGGGTTCGAGGATCCCTACGACCCTTCTTTCATTTCTGTGGTGGAGTCCTTCGAGATAATCGACATCACGCGAAAGACGGCCGAGCACTACGCCCGTATTACGAGAAAACTGCGCAATGACGGCCACCTGATCGGATCCAACGATCTCTGGATCGCTGCCGTGGCGCTTGAAAACAGCCTTCCGCTGGTCACTGATAACTCCAGTCATTTCGCGCGGGTCCCAGATTTAAGAGTTTTCGGTTATTGAGAGTCAAAGCAAGATGCGGATAACAGAATTGCCCATGTTTGAAGGAGTAGCCGCCTCGAGAGCGGAAAATTGACAGGCAACCGTAAAACCATATTGTGACCCATATAAAAACGACCATCGATCTTCCCGATGATTTGCTTATCGAGGCCAAAACCCTCGCCGCACGTCGTAAAACCACCCTCAAAGCTATTGTGGAAAGTGCACTTCGATGCGAACTCCGGCCTTCTGTCAAGATCGAGAATCCCGACCCGGAGAAATTTGATGTCGACCCTCTTGGTTTTTTCGTCCTCAAGCCTCGGGCGTGAGATGAATTTTCGATTCCCTCAAGCCCTCCACCGCCTCTCGCAGTTCTTTGAGGCCATCCGGGTTTCTGGAGAGGACATGCCAGCCGCCATCTTTGTTGACGATGGAAAGAAGTCGTATTTGCTTACTATCCACAGAGCAGAAAGTCCTTGTCCTGAATCATTCGATAGCACAAGGCGTCGGTCGTCCACGGATTATTGGTCGCGCGCACTACTCTTTTTCGTAAACACCTTGGTCACGACGTTTCAGCACGGTGAACCCGGCTTTTTTTGCGTCGCTCACTGAGACGGGGGCGAGAATTTTGGGCAAATTCACTTGGCTGATCACCTTGCGGACCGCTTTTTTGCAAAGCGGACATTTCTCCAGCGGCTCACGATTCACGGGACGTCGCAATTCAAATGAGCCACCGCAAATGTGACATTCTCCCTCGGTAAGTTCGTAAACGTAGATTGGCATAACGCAGCGAAGAAAAGCTAACACAAAACCCGCTATTCGCGAACGCGAAACCACCGGGCGTGGAACACGAAAAACCGGCAACCCAACCCGAAAAACCCCTCGGTGTCTCTGTGCCTTCGTGGTAAAAAATTAAACCACCCGCTGCGCTGGAGGACACCGAGGCACAGAGGATTCGGATTCCCGTGAGACGAACAAACCTTTCTCCTGGTGGGACAGCAGAAGAATTGAGGTGTGAAAAAGGGCAGACTCAAACTTGTCCAAAGAAAAAACTCCGCGTCTCAGCGCCTCTGTGGTAAAAACCCTAAATCACCCAGAACGACGTTCAGCCCGGACGGCTTTGATTTCGGCGTTGATTTCCTCCATCGCGATCGGTGCACCAGGCTCTGCTCGGATACCGTCAAGTAATTGTCTGAGATCGCGTCCCGCACGTCGACGAATTACCTCTTGCGCTACGACCGCCCCGAGGCGGCTCTTATCTAGCAGGCCCAAGGAGCGGGCCTCCCTCCCAACGTCTTCGGGCTAATCCAGAACGATGGTAATGCTCACAAAGGGGAATTCACCACCGCCTACCCGGCGCTGCAACCCGCTAATGCCACTCGTGACCCCGCTACCACCCCGATTCGAGTCGAGTGGAGCTGACTCGGCGCCGGAGTGTGGCGAGAAGCTCGCTCGTGGAGTTTGATCTCGCCGGTGGCTCCGCTTACTATTAAAAATGCAGCTTACTATCTCGACGATCGATGCGACAACCGACCGGGTTCCGGCCGATCTGGGTCCGGTACTCAAATCTCTCACCGAAGTTGAGGGAGCCTTTTTTATCCTTGCTGTTTCGGATTCTGAGTTTTTGCAGGGTAGTTGGCTGGGAGAAGCCGAATTTCACCTCGAATACTTCAAGCCAGAAATCGAGGGTTTTCATCAGTCGCGCAGTTCGCTGAGTCTTGACACCGCGATCGAAATCGCAAACCGCTACCGGAATCAGGACGCCTCATGGATGACTCTGTGTGAATGGGAACATCAGGATCTGGTTGAGGCCGAGTCGCCCGGCGCCCTGCGCCTGGATGTAGAGCACGAGTCCGGCGAGGAGCGCCACGCCGAGC
>DAIRSW010000018.1:9252-27833 GCA_036804205.1 Verrucomicrobiia bacterium
GGATCTGGTTGAGTCCGAATCGGAAGAAGAAAAGAACGGACAACTCGGATACTTCGAAGAGCTTGCGCTTCGTCATGTGATTGCCGAGCTTGAGCGAAACGAAATTGCTTTCCGAGTCGAGCCAAGTGGCTCTGGGTGCATGGTTTTTGTATTGCCTGAGCAATATCCTGAGGCGCAGAGGCTTGCTCAGGCCCTTTTTCCCCAATAGCAGGAGGCCCAGAAAGCAAAGGTGATCCTGTGGGTGAACATGAAATGGCCCACAAAACGCCTCAATCCTCATTGCAATTCTCCCAGCTTTACAACTTCGGTTTCAAGGGCGAGAGCATCACTGCACAAAGATACGATCCCACACTCGACGAGTGTAGGGTTGCGGGGGCCGAGCCATTTCATGAAACCGGAGAAAACATATCGCATCGAACCGCTCACTCCCTCGCGGCACGACCGTGGAGAATTTAATTGTGGGGTGGAACCGCTGAATGAATATCTACAAACACGGGCCGCACAGGACATGAAACGTCGGGCCGCAGGATGTTGGGTGATTGCTGCTGACGCGAATACGCATAGCATTCTCGGATACTACACACTTTCTCCGGAAGCGGTGGACCTTTCCGCGCTAGGTGCCGCCGATGCTGAATTGTTGAAAAAACTGCCGCGTTATCCCCGACTTGGCGCCGTTCTCCTCGGACGGTTGGCGGTGGCAAAATCTGCCCAGGGGCAAGGGCTGGGAGAGTTGTTGCTCTTGGATGCGATGTCTCGCGTTTTGCGATCAGAGATTCCCGCCATATTGATGCTTACCGATCCCAAGGACGAAAGGGCAGAAGGTTTTTATCGCAAATTCGGTTTTGGGCGACTGAACCCGGACCGGATGTTCACCACAATGCCACGGATTGCCGCACTGTTGGGGAGTGCTGATTGACATCACTCTCAACCAGCTGCCGATAGCGATTTACTGCCTCCTTCTGAGCTTTGGTTGGTTTTGTTGGTCCGGCGAGCAGCGCATCCACAAGGTGCCGGGCTTCCAGAGCTGCGAGGCGAACCGTTTCTTGCTCTTGCAGCAGCAATTCGGCGGCTTTTCGCGCTTGAATCACCAAAAAATTCGCCACCGAAACTCCGGCCACCTCGGCACCACGCTCAATGAGGGCCTTGTCCGAGGCATGCACACGGGCCACCAGACGTTCCTTCTTGGTGCGGGCGGTGGGTTTTGATGATGCCTTCAGATCAACCATAAATCGAATGTACGCACACATGACGTACAACACAACAGAAAACGCCGTCTTGCTGTCGCGTCAAGATCCGTACACTTTCTCGTATCATTTTGATACCCAAACATCGCCATGAAGGCGCTCCAAATTCTCCTAATGATTACTGCTCTCCTATATTGCGCTACGGGATGTTCAAAACCAGCGGTGCGCACCGCCGCATTTCAAGTTGAGCTTGTGAATGCCGGTGATACGGGGACTATCCTGCGAGAAATTCACAAGAAACAAAGTCCAGACGTGAACTTCCACATTTTTGAACGGGCGCAGGTTTCGTTATAGCTACCCGATAGAATGGTTATTGAGGCCGTTCGTGCGTTTCTGGCGGAAGGTGGGGATAACGGGCCTTGTGCTCTCGTTACCTTTTGAGAAAGATGATTTTATTTCGAGCACAGTGAAAGTTTTTTCCTATTGCACCGCTTTTGTGAAGTGTGACGTTTCTTACCTGTGGTTACCTCGTCTCGCAAAACTCAGTCCCCGAAACCAGCCGTCGATTCAGGGCGAACACGCCGCCAGGTTCAACGTGTCAAACCTTTGCAAGGAGCCCTGGCCCGACGTGGAGCCATTGAGATTTCTGGGGTGTGCCAGCATAACCTGAAGGGCTTCGATGTGGACCTGCCTTTGGGTCAATTGATTGTGGTGACCGGGCCGAGCGGATCGGGTAAAACCAGTTTTGCCTTCGACACCGTCTACGCCGAAGGCCAGCGGCGTTATGTGGAGACTTTTAGTCCGTACACCCGCCAGTTTTTCGATCGAATGGATAAGCCGCAGGTGCGGGAAGTGAAAGGCATTCCGCCCGCAATCGCCTTAGAGCAGCGGAACACGGTTCGGACTTCGCGTTCGACGGTGGGCACTTTGACCGAGGTGAACGACTATTTGAAGTTGCTTTACGGTCGGCTCAGCGATGCTTTTTGTTCGTCGTGTGGCAAGCAGATTCAGCCGGATACGCCGACCACGATTGTGCCTGCGGTTTTCAAGGCGAACGCAAAGCAGCAGGTGCTGATTGCGTTTCCGGTCGCTCTGCCGGAGTCGGTTTCGGGCACGGAAGTTTTTTCGTTTTTGCAAAAGCAGGGTTATCTGCGGGTCTATCACCAAAGCAAGGTGTGGCGGACTGACGAAGCTCCTCCGGACGGATTGTGGCCCAGAGAGTTGTTGGTGGTGCAAGATCGGGTGAAGGTCGAGGAAGAAAATCGAGTCCGGCTGACTGAAGCGGTGGAGGCGGCTTTGGATTTGGGGCGCGGTCGGCTGGTTGTCATTGCCGACGCCGGAGAACAGCAAGCTTTTTCTGCAAACTGGACATGCCCGGACTGTGCGGTGACGGTGCGACCTCCTACCCCGGCGTTGTTTTCGTTTAACCATCCCTTGGGGGCGTGTCCGGAATGTCGAGGTTTTGGTCGGGTGCTGGCTTTTGACCCTCGCAAGGCAATTCCGGATCCCTCAGTATCGCTCAAGGCGGGGGCGGTGCGGGCTTTTTCTGGGGAGATGTATCAGGAATGTCAGCGGGACTTGCTCAAGGCAGCGCGCCGGGAGGGGATCAATGTCGACACGCCGTTCTATCAACTGCCTGAAGCTGAGCAGGAATGGGTTTTGGAGGGTGAGTATCCGGAGCTAACACCCGAGGAGCGACGGGATGAGGGCCATTGGTACGGAGTGAAGGGTTTTTTCGAGTGGTTAGAATCACGAACTTACAAAATGCATGTGCGGGTTTTTTTGAGCCGGTTCCGTAGCGGAAAACTTTGTCCGGCCTGTGGCGGTGGTCGTTACCAGACGGAAACACTCAATTACAAACTCCTTGTGGATGGCAAGCACTATCAGTTGCCCGAGCTGAACGCCATGCCGGTCAAACGTCTCCTGCCTTTGTTTGAGGCCTGGGTGTCCAGTCTCCCGGAGAGGGCCTTGCTTTTGTTGGCCGATCAAGTGCTGAGTCGCCTGCGGTTTCTCGAGCAGGTGGGGCTGGGATACTTGACCCTGGACCGTCCGGCCAGGACCTTGTCAGGAGGGGAAAGTCAGCGGGTGAATCTAACTACGTGCCTGGGGGCGGCTTTGGTGAATACGCTTTTTGTTTTGGATGAACCGACCATTGGCTTGCATCCCCGAGATACCTTTCAGTTAATCGAGGTCTTGCATGCCTTACGCGACCGGGGCAACACGCTTTTGGTGGTGGAGCATGAAGAGAGTGTGATTCGGGCCGCAGATTATCTCGTAGATATCGGGCCCGGACGAGGGCGGCAGGGTGGCGAGTTGGTGTATGCCGGTGTGCCGGAGGGTTTGGCGAAGATCAAACGTTCGTTGACCGGCGCTTATTTGCACGGTCACCAGCAGATTCCGATGCCAAGCAAGCGGCGTCAGCCTAGAGCCTGGCTAGAACTGACCGGGGTGGAGGCGCACAACTTGAATGGCGTGGACGTGAAGATTCCTTTGGGAGTCATCACCGGGGTGAGTGGAGTTTCCGGCTCGGGAAAATCGACTTTAGTCAATCACGTGCTCTACGGGCAGCTGGCAGAAAAGCGGGGCATTGCCTTGGAGGAAGCGCCAGGCTTGTGCCGTGGCTTAAAGGGGGATGAGGAGATTGATCGCCTGGTGCTGGTCGATCAAAGTCCATTGACTAAAACTCCGCGGTCGACGCCTGCGCTTTACTTGGGCGTTTTTGATTCTATTCGAACGCTTTTCGCTGCCGAGCCTGAAGCGGTCGCGGCCGGGTTTAAGCTCGGGGACTTTTCTTTCAACGGCGGCAGCGGTCGCTGTGGTCGCTGTGGCGGTGCTGGCTTTGAAAAGGTCGAAATGCAGTTCCTTAGCGATATTTATATTCGCTGCGAAGAATGCGAAGGTCGCCGGTATATTCCGAGTCTGCTGCAAGTGAAGCATCAGGGCAAATCTGTTCATGAAGTGCTGGACTTGACGGTCGACGAGGCGCTCCTCTTTTTTGCGGAGAGCCGCTTGGCAAAAAAAATTGTGCCTGCTTTGGAGAACCTTTCTGACGTGGGCTTGGGTTATTTACAGCTGGGGCAGCCATTAAATACATTGTCCGGCGGGGAGTCACAGCGGCTTAAGTTGGTCAGCCACCTTTTGGAAAAGCGGGAGGGTCATGACCTACTCATTTTTGATGAACCAACCACTGGTTTGCATTTTGACGACGTGGCCAAGTTACTGGTGGTGTTTCATCGTCTGGCAGATGCGGGGCATAGTCTCTTAATTATTGAGCATAACTTGGATGTGTTAAAGTCAGCGGACTATGTAATCGATCTCGGTCCTGAAGGTGGAGAGAATGGAGGGCAGATCATGGCGGTGGGAACCCCTGAGGAGCTGGTGTCGCAAGGAAAGGGTCACACTGCGGAAGCTCTAGAAACCATGTTTCAGCCTCACTCAAGCCGGGTGAAAGAGACACCTCATCGTCCGGATGGGCCCATTCTTCCAGGGCGAGATGGAATCGAAATTGTGGGTGCCCGCGAGCACAACCTTAAAAATCTTAACCTTACAATTGAGCGAGAAAAGTTCACCGTAGTGACTGGATTGAGCGGTTCGGGGAAATCGACTTTGGCGTTTGACCTGCTTTTTGCCGAGGGGCAGCGACGCTTTTTGGATAGCATGTCGCCTTACGCCCGACAGTTTGTTGCTCAAATGGAAAAGCCGGATGTGGACTTGATAGCCGGGTTGCCGCCAACGGTTGCAATCGAGCAGCGGGTTACCCGAGGTGGGGGAAAGTCGACAGTGGCGACGGTTACCGAGGCTTACCATTTCTTGCGACTACTTTATTCGAAGCTTGGACAGCAGCATTGTCCGGACTGTGGTTGTCCGGTCAGTAAACAAACGGTGACGGCGATGGTCAGGTTTGTTGAGGAGCAGGCTAAGCGCGGCAAGTGCTTGGTTTTAGCTCCGGTGGTCAAAGCTCGAAAAGGATTTCACACCGAGGTTGCGGAGTGGGCGGGCAAGCAGGGGTATGAGCGTCTGCTAGTAGATAAGCAGTTGGTATCCGTTAAGAGCTTTCCACGCCTGGAGCGTTATGTGGAGCATAGTATTGATGTGGTTGTGGGAGAGGTGGACCAGCGGCGCATCGCGAAGGTTCGGAATTTGACCGCCCGAGCCCTGGAAATTGGAAAAGGGTCCGCGAAGGTTTTGGACGCTAATAAAAAGCTGCACGTGCTGAGCACGGAGCAGTGCTGTCCGGAATGCGGCCAATCTTTTGAGCCGCTGGATCCAAGGCTGTTTTCCTTTAATTCACCCCATGGTTGGTGCGAGCATTGCCGAGGGTTGGGTCAAAAATGGCAAACCCCGGCAGCGACCGATGAGCGAGAGGGGCATGCCTCGATACTCGAGCAAGAGCTGCGTGAGGAAAGATCGATTGATTGGCTGGAGACAGAGGGTTTGCAGGCCTGTGATCGCTGCGATGGAACCCGCCTAAACCCGCAAGCGCGCGCGGTGAAGTTTCAAGGGGTGAGCTTGGGCGAGTTGGCAAAACTGCCGGTCGGTCAAGCCAGGCAATTGGTGGCTGGATGGAAGTTGAAAGGGGATTCGGCGATTATTGCGCAAGATATCGTCCCGGAGGTGGATCGAAGGCTGGCATTTCTTGAGGAGGTCGGCTTATCGTATCTGAACTTGAATCGATCAGCCAGGAGCTTGTCAGGTGGTGAATCCCAACGAATCCGGTTGGCCGCGCAATTGGGATCGAATTTGAGCGGGGTGTTATACGTTTTGGACGAACCAACCATTGGCTTGCATCCTCGAGACAAGGGCCGGCTTTTGCAGTCGCTGGGTCAACTGCAAAATCAGGGCAATACTTTAGTGGTGGTAGAGCATGATGAAGAGACCATGCAGAAGGCTGATCACATTATTGATTTGGGACCAGGGGCGGGACGTTTCGGCGGTGAAGTGGTTGGGCAGGGAACCATCAAGGATATCATGGCTGACGAAAAGTCGGTGACCGGACGATTTTTAAGACAAGGCATGCAGCATCCCATGAGGGGAGAAAGACGTGAGCTGCCGGTCGAGAAAGAGTGGATCGGCATCGAAGGGGCGACTCTTAATAATCTTAAGGATGTGAATGTGCGCATTCCAAAAGGTTGTCTGACGGTTTTTTGCGGGATCAGTGGTTCGGGGAAAAGTAGCTTGATGCGCGGTGTTCTCGGAAAGGCCTTGTCGGGAGCCATGGAGCGCTCGCGATCGCAGCGTAAGCAAGGAAAAGTGGTGCGAGGGAGCGAAAACGAACCTTGGAAGAATTTGATCTTGCCGGCCGGGATCAGTTCGGTTTATGAGGTGGATCAATCGCCGATTGGAAGAAGCCCTCGCTCAACTCCGGCGACTTACATCAAGTTGTTTGATGATATTCGGTCGTTGTATTCGAGTATGCCCTCAGCGAGAGTGCGTGGCTTTGGCCCCGGTCGCTTTAGTTTTAACACCGCGGGCGGTCGATGTGAAACTTGTGAAGGACAGGGAGTGGTCAAGCTGGAGATGAACTTTCTGCCAACCAGCCACCTGCCTTGCGAGGCCTGTGGGGGAAAGCGGTTTAATGCTCAAACCTTGGAAGTGACTTTCCAGGGAAAAACGATTGCTGATGTGATGACCATGACGGTGGATGAAGCGTCCGAGTTCTTTGAGCATCAACCGAGGATCGCACGGCCGTTGCAGTTGTTGGTGGACACAGGTTTGGGCTATTTGCAGCTTGGGCAAGCCAGCCCTACCCTGTCGGGAGGGGAAGCCCAAAGGATTAAACTCGTTGCGGAGTTGGCCAGGCGTCGATCGCCGAAAGGTGATCATGAGAGTTGTGTGTATCTACTAGAAGAACCAACCATAGGCTTGCACGCCTCAGATGTGGAAAGGCTGTTGCAGGTTTTGCACCGCCTCGTGGATCATGGGCATACGGTGGTGGTTATTGAGCATCACTTGGATATCATCGCTGAAGCGGATTATTTGGTGGAGCTTGGCCCGGAAGCGGGGGATGCAGGTGGCCGGGTTGTGGCCTCTGGGCGTCCGGAAGAGTTGACGAGGACAAAAGGTTCGGCGACCGCGCCATTCCTGGCGGAGCTGTTGGGGCCTCCACCTAAAATTTCTGCGGGACGTCGCAAAAAAGCGGCGGCATGAATACCAGCGAGTGGAGCGGGCAGCCTTGGTGGTCGACTGAAGCGGAACGGTTCTGCGTAGCATGGCAGAAGCGTTCGGGAATGAGGGCGTCATGTCATCGACTGATCCACGGTGAAGCCGAGGGTGTTCCAGGCTTGATAATCGATCAGTATGCGGACCGATGGTTGGTCGCCACCCGCGACCGGGATGCTCCTGAGTGGTTGAAGCCGTTGCTGATGGGTTTAGGCTTAGAGGCACCTACGGTTTTTTACAAGAGCCTTTCACGAGGAAATGCCAAGGAACCGCCGGTTCGATGGTGGGGAGAGCTTCCGGCTCGTTTTGTCGTGAAGGAGGAGGGGGTCCGTTTTGAGGTTGACCTGGAGCAGGGTTACTCAAGCGGCTTGTTTTTGGATCAACGGGATAACCGGGCTTGGTTACGAGAAAGAGTCCGAGAGCTGGGGACCGGCTGCCGGGTGTTGAACTTGTTCAGTTATACGTGCTCCTTCAGCGTAGTCGCGGCAATGGAGGGAGCGGTTACGGAAAATGTGGACCTTTCAAAGCGGGCTTTGGAATGGGGGCAACGCAACATGGAGTTGAATCAGCTGACCCGGGAAACCCATTTCTGGTGGGCGACGGATGTTCGGAAGCAACTGGGGATTTTGCAACGGCGTCAGTCGCGGTTTGACGCGATTGTCGTGGATCCACCCACCTTTGGACGCGGGAAAAGGGGCGGAAAACCTTTTGTTTTGGAAGATGACATGCCGTTGATATTAAAAATCTGCGGTGAGCTGCTCCATGCAAGAGGCTGTTTGATTGCGTCTTGCAACGCGGAACGCCTGCCGAGCGGAAAACTTTGTGAATGGGTCGAGCGGGTTTTTGCCCGGGATTTTAAGTGCCAGGAGGTTGGTGCTCCTGAGGATCACCCTCGCGCTGGGTATTGGCAAGCTGTCCGGGTATGGGGATAGGCATTATCGTTTGATCAAGTTGGGCAAAGCTTAAAGGATTGTATGATGGAGCACTCTTCTGACATTCTCTCGAAGATCCGGGAAACAGACGCTTTTTTGGTTTCGTATCCGCGATCCGGCAACACTTGGACCCGTATGGTGTTGGGAACTACCGTCTTGTTGGAGCTTGCCCCGGATCAAGTGCACTCCCCCGAAATGGTGCGTAATGTGTCTGAGGTGATACCGGATCTCCATGCGGTTGGAGTTCTGCGCAATACTCATGAACGCCTCAAGATTCAGCCAGTCTTTAAATCACACTCTTGGATCGGTGGTCGGTCAAACCTCAAGGTCTGTTTGTTTCGGCACCCCGAGGACGTGTTCGCGTCCTATTATCATTATGCACAGAAGCTGGCGCATGTGGACCCCGGGCTTTCCATAAACGATTTTGCTTACGGGAACCTGCCCACCTGGCTTGCCTTTTATCAAACCGTGATTAAGCGAGTTCGCGAAGAAGAGCCAAGTGCGCGGGTTTTCTGCTATGAGAAGCTATTTGAGAACCCGGTGCCAGGCTTTAGGGCCATGTTGCAAGCGCTAAAGTTGCCTTACAGTGAAGAGAGCTTGGAACGGGCGATAGGTCTTAATTCCTGGGACCAATCTGTTCAACGATTGGTGAGTCCCAATGTGCCGGCAGACTTCCCAATGCTTCGAGGTAAACCAGGCTCCGGACGCCTGCTTCTGGCAGAGGAAGTTCTAAAAAAGGTTTTAGTAGATACGTTGCCGGTTTATGAGGAGCTTTGCTTGCTAGCACAGTAAATTTGGCGTAGACGAGGAGCCTCGCGGAACAAGCAAACATCGCACTATGGCACGACTGGAACATCTTTTGACTCGAAAGAGGATGACTAGGGGAACGGCGATTAAGGACGCGGAAGCTGTTGAGGATAATAAGGACTGGGAGAAAGCTTGTGCCTACCTGCAATATTTAGAACAAAAGTGCCAACGCCAGGAGGAGACCACCGCGAAGCTTCGCCGACTGCACAAAAGAAACAAGGTTCGTTGGCGACATGACAAAAACGAAATCAAGAGCTTGAGGGATGACCTCCGAGCAATGCGTCGGCTTCTGGCAAGGCGCGGCAGTTACATTGGAGAGCTGAAGCGGCAAGCTGATGAACTAATTGGGCTGCAACGCACTGGTCAGCCTGGGGTGGAAGGGCTTGTTCATTGGTCCCGTTGCGGGTCAAGAAAAGGCGCGATGTTTTTCCGTCCGGCTGGGATGCTCGGCAGGGTGGCCGGCCTTTTGACAAGGTTCCCTTCCATGGTTTCTTGGTCATGGAAGAAGCGCATGCGTCTCGGAGTGGCTCGACAGTATCCGCCTCAATTCATCCGCCCTGAAAAACTTCCGGGGCCTAAGAATAGGGACCTGCCGGGCATCGTTGTTGTGACGCCTTCCTTCAATCAGGCGGCCTATCTCGAAAGGACGATGCAGAGCATCCTCGACCAAAACTATCCCCTACTGGAATATGTTGTCATGGATGGGGGATCAAGCGATCACAGTGCTGAAATCATTGAGCGATATGCTGACCGCCTGCATTTTTGGCAGAGCGCATTAGACAACGGGCAGTCTGCAGCGATCGCCGAGGGATTCAAGAAAAGCCAAGCACCCATTATGGCCTGGGTAAACTCGGATGATCTTTTAATGCCCGGCGCTTTAGCCTATGTCGGAAACTATTTTGCCACTCATCCGGAGGTTGATTTGATTTATGGCAACCGCTTCTTTGTTGACGAAAACGGCTATGATGTCGGGCACTGGTTTTTACCTCCCCACGATGAAGAACTTTTGTTGTATGCGGATTTTATCCCACAAGAAACGGCTTTTTGGCGAAGGTCACTTTATGAAAAAGTGAGGGGTTTGGACCCCTCCTTCCAGTTTGCGCTGGACTGGGACTTATTTGTGAGGATGCAAAAGGCCGGGGGCAAATTTAAACGCCTGCCTTACGCTCTCGGCGGATTTCGCTTGCATAACGAGCAGAAGAATCAGGTCACCTTGCACCGCTATGGTTTTCCTGAAATGAAGCGAATCCGTGAGCGGGAGCTTGGCGATAGCTTTAGCCGACACTTGCTGATTGAGCGCCTGGATCGAGCGCAGATGGAAAGTCTTTTGTGTATAGGACTTAGCAAGGTGGGATTCCGTATATGAAAAAAGTGCTGCAAAGTGGGCGCGGAACGATAACAGCGAGTTCTCTCCTCTGGACCTTTGCTTGACCTTGGCGCTTTCTTGCTCAATTTGGGAGGGATTTATGGATTGGGAAGTATTATTGTCAGGCATGCGCAGCCGCGTGATTGTGGTGGTGGGAGATCTTATGCTTGACCGCTTTATTTGGGGGCATGTCTCGCGCATTTCGCCGGAAGCACCGGTGCCGGTCGTGGAGGTCGATCAGGATTCGAGCTACCCCGGGGGCGCAGCAAACGTGGCGCGTAATCTTCGAGAGTTTTGTGATGAAGTGCGTCTTCTTGGTTTAGTGGGGAAGGACCCGGCCGGGGAAGAGCTCCTTCGGCTTCTTGACGAGGGCGGCATTAAGCACAGCACCGTGTTGCGCTCTTCCGAAGTAATGACCACCGTGAAAACCCGCGTGCTGGCTAGGCAACAGCAAGTCGTCCGGGTCGACCGGGAAAAGATGATTAACTGGACGCCGGAGCTGCGGCGTGAGTGTGAGTCGAAGCTCGCCCAGGCGATTCAGGGCGCTGATGCGGTGCTTTTTGAGGATTACGCGAAAGGATTCATCGACCAAAACCTGGTGAATAAGGCGGTCGAGCTTGCGCCTGGAAAAGTGTTGAGCGCCGACCCTAATCCGCGCAACTCCTTGCGCTGGCGCGGATTCACCGTGGTGAAACCGAATCTCACCGAGGCGGTGCAGTTGACCTCGCTGGTGAAAGGTCCGCCCGCCCCTGGTCAGAGCTTTGCGCTGGGGGAGCTTGGAAAAACACTTTTGGACTACTGGGAGTGTCAGCAAGTCCTCATCACTCGAGGTGAGGATGGTATGAGTCTTTTTATCCAACCCGGCCAACAAGGTTCGCTGGAAGAGTTTCATGCTCCAGCAAAAAAACGCGATGTGTTTGATGTGTCCGGAGCGGGTGACACGGCGATTAGTCTTTATACGTTGGCTCTCCTGGAAAGCGGGGACCCGCAACTCGCTGCTCGCGTGGCAACAGCAGCGAGTGGCCTTGTTGTGACTAAGCTGGGCACTGCGAAAGTGGGCGTCGAAGAGCTTTTAGTAGAACTGCAAAAAACAGCATGAAAGCCCCGGGGCGACCTGCACTTTTTTTGGATCGAGATGGCACATTGATGGAGGAGCGGCACTACTGTTCGCGACCGGAAGAGGTTGTGCTTATACACGGAGTGCGTGCCGCCCTTGAGGATGCATGGCAGCACGGCTGGGCGCTTGTTTTGGTGACCAACCAAAGCGGGATTGGCCGAGGCTTCATAAGCTTAGCCGAGTATAGGGCTGTTCATGAGGCCTTTATGCGTCTTTTGCACCCGGTCGTTTTTGATTCAGTTGAGATGTGCCCTTCCGCGCCGCCCACCGAGGATCCGGATCGCAAACCAAAGCCCGGAATGCTTCTGCGAGCTGCCCAGAAACTCCAGATAGATCTTAAAAGAAGTTGGACAGTGGGCGACAAGGCAAGCGACCTCGAAGCGGGTCGAGCTGCTGGAACCCGGGTTGCTTTAGTACACACCGGCTACGGATTGAAAACTAAAGCAGAGGTTTCCGAGGAATCGATGGATCTGCAGGGTGAAAATTTTCCTGAAGTTTGGTCCAAAATTCGCTCAGCCTTTTGCTCATGAGTGCTGTCGCCATTATTCCCGCCCGTTATCAGTCCACCCGATTCCCAGGAAAGCCCCTCGCATTGCTCGGTGGCAAACCCATGCTCCAACATGTCTGGGAACGTGCTAAACAAGCTTTGCCACGGGTGATCATCGCAACGGATGATGAGCGCATTGCTTCGGCGGCTCAGGTATTCGGGGCAGAGGTGGTCATGACCTCGCCTGAGCATCCTAGTGGCTCCGACCGCATTGCCGAAGTCATCCAGAACCTGCCTGCACCCGATGATATTGTTCTTAACGTGCAGGGAGACGAGCCTTTTGTCCCACCAGATTTGCTCCAAAGTTTAATCAGGGCACTGTCAGACTCTCTTGTTGTAGACATGGCGACTGCGGCATGTGCCATGTCCGCCGACGAGGCGGAAGATCCCAATAAAGTCAAAGTGGTCATGGATGAGCAGCAGCGCGCGCTCTACTTTTCTCGAAGCAAAATCCCCTTCGTTCGTGAGGCCCTTCCGGGTCAGATTTATTATCGGCATCTGGGCATCTACGCGTACCGACGCAATTTTTTGCTTGAGTATGTAAAGCACCTCCCAAACAGGCTAGAGCGTCTGGAGTGCCTGGAGCAGCTTCGAGCGCTGGGCTTAGGGGCAAAAATTCAGGTTGTCTTGACCGATGATCCGGGCTTGGGGATTGATACTCCCCAGGACCTGGAAATCGCGGAGAAGCTACTCGAGCAACTCTGATTCTGCAGAATCGTTTTCGGAAAGATGGATGAGCTGCCAAGCGTGGTCGTGCGAATCAGACCATTCCCACTCAGGCACAATGACCGGAAATCGGTTTACTGGTAAGCGGTCGATTTGCTCGGAGCGAATCAAAAGCCAACCTGCTTGAATCTCAGAAGGACGAAGCGGAAATAGTGTCTTGGGGGGCAGGTAAGAAACAAAATCACGCAACCCTGGCCTGTAAATCTGCAGCTGGTCTTCGGAGGACAGGGATTCAGTGAGTTTTTGAACAATAGGCCGGGAGCTATCTCGCGCAGCGAGCTGAGGGATAACTGCAGCGGTGTAGCCCCAAGCGACTGCCGCCATGATGAGGGCGCTGAGCACCACGAGCCGAGGTGCGGTCAGCGGCGCCGAGAGTGCTTTTCGCCCTCCATAACCTAAAGCGATGAGAACCATCAGAAAGCCTGCTAGGCCTACCAGATCAACCGGTATTTCATCAAAGAATATTACAATGACTGCAAGGCTTGCTGCGGCCAGGCTCAGAATGATCCATGAGGCGACAAGAAAATTACGCCAAACTCCAAGCCATGCCGGAGACTCCATAAGCCGCCAGGCCAGAAGCAGGCTTGGAAGCCAAAGAAGAGGCTGGACATAACGAGGCAGGATACCCGGCACCAAACATAGGCCGACAACCCCAACCAGACTCAGCCAGCGCAACCTGACCCAAACGCGATCTGAGCAAGGCAAGGCACTTGGCGCTTTGGGTGTGAAAAGCAGAGGAACGAACGTCAGCCAGGGCAAAAAATTGCTCAGCGAACGAGGGATGTTAACAAGGTGCGAAAGCCCTTGACCCTCCTGTCCGGTCACCCGGACGCTCACCTGTGAAAACCAAGTGCCCCAGATTTTCTCGGGCTCAGGTGAACCAAGAAACAGCAAGGTTACCCAAGCGGCCGTCGGCAACAGGGTGAGTGCCAGAGGGAGCATCTGTTGCCGAAGAGTTCTCCATGAAAAACGCCAAGGAGAGGTCAGCAGCAGGACGAAGGCGTAGAATAACAAGACATTCAGTGGGCCTTTGGTCAGGACGCCTAAACCAAGGAGAAGTCCGATCACTAACCAGGGTTGAGGCCGGCTTCTGGCCCAGGCCCCGAGCCAAAGCGTCATGGGTCCAACGATAAATAGGGTGTAGAGCGCTTCGATCTCGATGAGTCGCCCTTTTTCCATAAGCCCGATGTGGGTTAAAAAAAGGATGCTGCAAAGCGCCGCGATCCTCGGTCCGCTCCAGCCTTGAAGGGAAAAATAGATGAGTAAGCCGGTTGCAAGGACGGCCAAAACGGAGACGGAGCGTGCCGCCCATTCGTCGCGACGTTGACTGAGCTGCATGGCGCCGGCAATGCACCAGTTAATGAATGGCGGTTTGTTATAGTAGCTCTCCCCGCCGACGTGAGGCAGAGCCCATTGCCCATAGTCCAGCATGAATACGGCTGGTTGAACCCGTCGTGGTTCCTCCCCTTTATACTCCGGCTGGCCTAAGCCGGGCAAGTAGATGAGCGCCCAAATCAGGCATAGGCCTATGGCCCAACCGGGTCTAAAGTGGCGGGCTGATGGCGTGGTCAAAGGCGTTCCAGAATGGCTTGCCCAATTTCCTGCGTGCCCACTTTCTTTTGTCCCTCACGAGAAATGTCCGCGGTTCGGTAGCCGTCTGCTATGACCTGTCCGATGGCTTTTTCGATACGTTGTGCTGCGGTCTCCTCATGAAAAGAATGTCGCAGCAACAGGGCCAGTGAGAGCACTTGAGCGATGGGGTTGGCTACGCCTTTACCAGCAATATCTGGTGCGCTGCCGCCGCTGGGCTCATACAAGCCAAATCTGCATCCGTCTTGAGACCCGGTGCCCAAGCTGGCGCTGGGCAGCATGCCGAGCGACCCGGTCAGCATGGCCAGTTCATCGCTCAAAATATCGCCGAACAAGTTTTCGGCCAGCACCACATCAAAGTGACGCGGGTTTTTGATCAGCTGCATGGCGGCATTGTCCACATACATGTGCTCGAGTTGAATTTTGGGGTAGCGCTGGGCAACGTTGTTGACCACTTCTCGCCACAGGACGCCGTTTTCGAGCACGTTGGCTTTATCGACGCTGGTCACGCGGCCACTCCGCCCGGCTGCTGCTTCGAAGGCGACCTCGGCGATTCGACGGATCTCTGTTTCCGTGTAAACCATGGTGTCTGTAGCAATCTGTTCCCCATCGCGCGATTCGCGGCCTTTCGGTTGGCCAAAGTAGAGTCCTCCGGTTAGTTCCCGGACACAAAGCACATCAAATCCGCCCTCAACAATGTCAGGGCGTAGGGGTGAGGCGTGACTCAGTTCCGGATAACAGCGGGCTGGCCTTAGGTTGGCAAAAAGTTGAAAGTGACGTCGGAGTGGAAGAAGCGCTGCGCGTTCCGGTTGTTCGGACGGTGGTAGCTTTTCCCATTTAGGGCCACCGACGGAGCCGAAGAGAACAGCATGCGCGTTTTCGCAAACGGCCAAGGTTTCGGCGGGCAACGCTTTTCCGGTCGCGTCGATAGCCGCGCCGCCGACCAGGGCTTCCGAGATTTCGACGTCAAGAAGATCGTCGGCGACGAGCCTGTGGAGCACCTCCAAAGCCACCTGCATGACCTCCGGGCCAATGCCGTCGCCGGCCAGAACTGCGATCCGATAGTGCATAGAAGCTTTAAGCAGTCTTAGCTTCTTTTTCCTCTTCGTCCTCGTCGCGGGTGAGCGAAGCAATGGCGAATTTTTCCAACTCGATCTTAACGTTGTCAGCGATTTTGAGGTGAACAGTGCGTTCTTTCACGTTGGTCACGATGCCATGAATTCCTGCGTTGGTGACCACTTTATCGCCGCTGCGTACGGATTGAATAAGTTTTTCATGTTCTTTCCGCTGCTTCTGCTGTGGGCGAATGAGCAGAAAGTAAAAGATCACAAACATGAAGATCAAAGGCATGAACAACTCAAAACCGCCGCCGCCTGGGCCGGGTTCTGCTTGGGCGAGAGTGAGTGTCTGAGCGAGAAAAGATTCTGTGGTCATTGAGGAAGTCATAGTCATAATAAAAGGATCCATCGAAATGGGCATGCCAGAGTCTCATGCTGCGACGAAAGGTCAAGCTCAGAACTAGCTGATGAGAAGGAAGAAAATTTAAAACCCTGACGTCTTTCCCTTGAAAGTCATTCCTGCCGACCCCTGAGAAGTAGACCCAAAGTTTGCTCAAACTTGGAATCTGGAGCCCATGACCGGGATTGAACCGGTGACCTCGTCCTTACCAAGGACGTGCTCTACCGACTGAGCTACATGGGCGATTGTTGGATGATCAAAGTAAACCTTGGTAATTTCTTGTCAAAAAGAAATCCGTGAAAAGAGTGTTCATCTGTGCGTCGGCGGTGGCTTTTTTGAGAATGCCTGGTGCAGTATGAAAGCATCCTTGGTGGCTGAGCTGCGGAGCCAAACGCCTGGCCCCAAACGCCTTGCCGATGGCACTAACGCTAAAATTCAAAACCACTTGCAGGAAGTCTTGGACTGTTCAAGATATTCACTTGCTTCATTTCACATTTTTGTTCTCGCTGTCTACGACCCGTCTGGCGCGAGCTTCTTCAGTGTCCCCATGAGTCCCCGTATTGCTCTTTCCCCACTCTTCTACCGAGTTCGACTCGCCGACTGCTGGCGAGTTGAGCATGTTCTCGCATGACCATTCGCGCCGTTCTTCTTGGGTTGCTAGGAGTGGTGATTGTGGTTTCGGTCACATACGTCAACGACAGCATAATTAAGCAAACCCCCTTTGTGGGGAACCACCTGCCTCTGTCGTTGTTTGGTGGCCTCATTATATTTTTGTTGTTAATCAACCCAATTCTGGCGCGCTTCGGTCCATCCGCCCCATTGCGAGGCAAAGAACTGGCGGTCATCATTGCTTTAACGCTATCAGCTTGTGTCGTGCCTGGCTCAGGCTTGATGAGGACACTGCCCACCACGCTGATGCTGCCGCATCACCACGTAAAGACAGAGTCCGGATGGCAGCGGCAAGGTCTGGTGGAGCTTGAGGCTGCGAACCGGTTATTGGCTGACCCAGGAGAAGATGGCCGTGCCCTGGACGATTATATCCAAGGCATGCAGCTTGGAAATGAGGTTTTGCCGATCCAAGATTTGCCATGGGCGAATTGGACCGGAGCATTGGGCTTTTGGGTTCCGGTAATTGCGGTTGTTTTCCTGAGCATGCTAGGTCTGGCGGTGGTGCTCCACCGCCAATGGTCGCACCATGAGCAGTTGCCGTATCCGATTGCGCAGTTTGCGAACTCCTTGCTCCCGGAGAAACCGGGGCAAGCCCGTGGCCTGGTCTTCAAGCAACCCTTGTTTTGGTATGCCACCGTGGGCGTGGTCGCGGTGCATTTAAACAATTTTGCCTTTGTTTGGTTTCCTGATTTGGTTCAAATACCGACCACATTCGATTTCAGTAGCCTGCTCAATCCGTTGCCAGAGGTTAAAGCTGCGGGATCCGGGGCGTATTTGTTCCGGATTTATTTCTCGATGGTAGCCATAGCTTATTTTTTGGCTGCCGACGTGGGTTTGGCCATTGGGATTGCGCCTCTGTTGTACCCGTTTATCGGTGCCTTCTTCGCTGCTCAAGGGGTTTCACTAAAAGGTGGCGGCTACATGGCTCCCGAGCGGATGGTTGTAGCGGGTGCCTTTATAGGAATGTTTTTAAGCCTGCTTTACACTGGCCGACATTATTACTTTAATACTTTCAAAAAAGCGATTGGCTTACGCTCTCAGCAGGAAATTGAAGCGACCTCAGTTTGGGGGACTCGCGTTTTTCTTTTGGGGATGACGGTTTTCGTAGGGGCCCTGATGTGGGCTGGACTCGATTGGGTTTTGGCGCTGCTCATGGCCGGATTAATCGTGGTTTACCAAGCTGTATTGGGTCGGCTTGTGGCGGAAACAGGCATCTTTTTTATACAAACATGGTGGTTGCCAGCCGCTGTTTTCGTGGCGCTTTTTGGGGCTCAAGCTCTGAGCCCGGAAGCTGTTTTGATCTTGTTTTTGGTGTCTATTGTTTTCTTGATTGATCCCCGCGAAGCCCTAATGCCTTTTTTAATGAACGCGCTCAAAGTGGTGGAGCTGCGAAGTCTTAAAGTTGGCAAGCCCGTTTTGGGGATGGGTGCTGCCATTCTATTAGGTCTCGGTGTAGGCGTGCCGGTCACTTTATATTTTCAGTACTCCAATGGAGTGAACATGTCTGACACCTGGGTTACCAATGGTGTGGCTAAATCGGCTTTTAATGAGACCTTGAAGGTTTCTCAGCGACTAGAAGCTCAAGGATTGTTGGAAGGAGCGGAGGTGATTTCGGGGCTTGAGCGCTTTGGGCATATGGTTCCCGATACAACAGCAACAATCAGCTTCTTTGTGGGCTTAAGCTTAGTGATCCTTTTCACGATGGGGCGCTTGCGGTTTGCCAAGTGGCCTTTGCATCCGGTCTGCTTTATAGTATTTTGTACCTACGCAGGGTACATGAGTGCTTTCTCTTTTTTGCTTGGCTGGATGATCAAAGTCTTGACGACCAAGTACGGTGGTGAACGTGGTTATCACGCGCTGAAGCCACTCATGTTCGGGCTCATCGCGGGTGAACTCCTGGGGGGCTTCTTCCCAATCTTTATTGGTTGGATTTACTTTCTTGTCACGGGTGACCCACCGAAACCCTTCAATATTTTGCCTGGCTAATGCCTTATGCAGCGTTGGATTTGGAGAAATATTAGCCTTG
>DAIRSW010000019.1:0-27517 GCA_036804205.1 Verrucomicrobiia bacterium
CCCAACTCCAAGCCGGCTGCCCATGAAGTCGTAGGGACTATAGATTTCCTTTTCGTAGAAAGCCTTAACAAAGTACATCCCGACAATCACTCGTGCTATGATAGAGCCCAGTGCCCACTGCAAGTAGGTAAAGTCTCCGCCCATGGCGTAAACCATACCTGGCAAACCCACAAAGGTGAGCGCACTGATTTCCGTGGCGATGATGGAAGCCGAAACTGCCGGCCAGGGAAGAGATCGTCCGGCCAGAAAAAAATCTTTCATGGTGGCCTGCTTCCCTCGCAAGGCATGGCCGACCCAAGTGGTCAACAAAAGGTAGCCGCCAAGAACCAACCAATCCCAGACCGTAAAATACTCATGAACACTCATACTAGACCCAGGACATAGCACAGCCCGCGGTCCACGCAAAAGAATCAAGTGAAGAGGATTCGATCCGAGGAGTCTTAAGTGCTTCGGAAGGCAGAGATTGAAGACTTGCCCTAGATGTCCGCAGGCTCACCGAGCAAAACAACAAGGCTGGCGCGAGGTCTAATTAGACGCCGCGGGCTTGGATGCCTTGCTCTTCTAGGAACTGCCTAACCGCAGCGCTGTCTTCGGTTTGTACTTCAATGGTTTCCGGTCGCAGTGTTCCGCCGACGCCTAGCTTTTTTTTCATGAGCTTCGAAAGCTCCATTCGCTGGGCTTGACTCCAGGTCCTAGGAAGTTGGTCCAGGACCACCACAGCCTTTCCTCCTCGACCCTTACGTTCCAGACGGAGAACCACGGAGCCCTTCCACTGTGGCTTGGGCTCTTGACGTATCTCTGGGGCTGAGGCCTTGGACTGAGGTGACTCAGGAGCATCCTCAACCACTTTGATGCCTGTGAGGTCAAGGCCAGCAAAAGGTGAGGCATGCAAAGGGCCAGATGGATCGGTGGAGATCCGGATTTTTCTTGGCTGTTTGCTCACACCGTATTTGTAAGGTTGCCGCTCCGCTATTGCAAGAGCAGCCCGGCCTCATGCACACGTTTGCACGACATATTTAGAAAGGCCAAAGCTGGGTGATCCACGTAAAAATCTGGCTGCCAAAGAGTATAAACACCACGGCCACGACCGCAAAATAAAGAAGCGTTGCGATACCCCAGCCCAGAGACACAATCACCATTAAGCCATCCCGTTCCAGCCAGCCAATGCATGCAAACACGATCATTAGGGCGGGAAGAGTGTTATTAAAAGGAAGGTTCGCCATTGGCATCGCCAAGAGCAGCCCTCCAGCAAAGATTAACCAGCCTACGAATTGTTCGCCGCGGTCGCCGGACACCCAATGTGTCTTACGGACCTTAGTAAATCGGCAGCAAAAGGCCATAAGACGCTGACAGAACTCCAGCACTCGCACCCATCCTTTGCCGTGAATCTTCAATTCCGAGGCGGCTTTTGGAAGGGCGGGATACTGTTTTCCCCTTCCCATTTGCCAGCCGAGCGCAGTGAAAGTAATGCCCCCTATCATGGTCAGTGGGCCAAGGGAGAAAGGCTGAATAAAAGGTACCGCCAGAAGAAGGGCAGCGAAGCAAAATCCGGCGCGCCCTAACCGGGTGAGCATCTCTCCCAGAGTCACTCCATCGGTTTTCGCATGTTCCACACACTCGATGAGGGCGGTCTTTACAGCGTTTGGGTCCATTTGCATTTCCTAGTGTGAGCGCTCTAGCGGAAGGATGCCTGGAGCTTCATCAGCCGGATCAAAAAGCCCGGTGAACGAATCTTTGAGCCAAAGAACCAGCTCCGCACCACCAAGAAAAATGGCCGCGAAAAAGCCTAGAGTGAGCGCAAAAATGCCCCACCCGGCCAGCATCACAGCGCCGTCCCTTTCTGCCATGGATGCTGCCATGGCTACAACCGTCATTGCGGGAAGCAAGTTGCTGAATGGCACCGGCAGTGGCAAAAGCAGCAGCACCCCGCAGGCAAAGATCGTGGAGCCCGCAAGGAACTGGGTGATGCGAAATTGAAACATCCATGTCATCCTCGGATGCAGAAATTTCTCGATCCAGCTGAGAAGACGGGCGCAAGCTGTAAGGATTTTGGGTAGATATTTCGATGAGAGAGGAATCATCAGCACACGCTTTGGGAGCCATGGCTTTTGGCGGAACGCGAAACGCATTCCAAGTAGGGCGATGACCAATCCAAATGGAGTGGAAAGGCCGGGCAGGGCTAGAGGCTGACAAAATGGCACCGAAAGAAGAATCAGCAGGAGTGTATAAACGCGCCCTTCCAATCTTACAATGAGCTCGCCCAAGGTCAGCCCTTCTTGCAGGGCCTTCCCGGCGAGATCTTGTAAAGCCGCTGAGAGTCGGAGCACTTCCGCCCTTTCGGAATTCAGGGTTTGCACAGAATCATGCGCCTTCCACAAGGGTGATTTGAGAACGGCCACGACGCACTTTTTGAACGGTTAGACGGCATTTACCAATGATCACGCAAACCCCCGGTTTGGCATCACCTGGTAGTTTTTGCTCCAGAAGATCGGCCAAACTTTGACTGTGGTCTTCGCCTATTTCAAAGCCAGCAGACTGCGCGATGGCCCCGAGACTTACGCCACCACCCACCGTCCATTTACCGCGTCCAGCGGCGATGAAGTCGGTTGGGCCAGAATCAAGTTCCCCCTCAATATCGCCCACCAGAACTTCAAGCACATCCTCCAGAGTTAGCATCCCTACAACTACTCCAGAACCATTTTTTACAATGGCCAAGTGGCGTTTCGCCGCAATGAGCTGACGCATGATGTCCCCCGCACGGGTGTCTGTGCTCACGACAATGTTATGGCGAAGATAGTGGTGCGGACTGTCTTCGCGCTCTTCGGGTTCAATTGCAAAAATTTCGGAAAAAACTACGGGCTTCAAAAAGT
This sequence comes from Verrucomicrobiia bacterium, assembly GCA_036804205.1. GTDB lineage: Bacteria > Verrucomicrobiota > Verrucomicrobiia > Chthoniobacterales > CALDSX01 > DAIRSW01. Next base: position 2,871 of record DAIRSW010000019.1, read on the forward strand.
TGGTATGGCCAAGGGAGCCTTCTCAGATTTGTACTTGTGCACGGCCGAGAGGAAAACCGAGCATCCTTTATTAAAGGAGTTGCTTGGCCGGCGGGATCGACTCGTGGGCGGCTAGCGAGCTAGAAGAGCATAGAGTCAACAAATTTTTGCGCCCGCCGGGCCTGAGAGTACCCCAAGGCGAAACCACCAAACCTGTATCCGCTATTGCAAGAGCAGCTCTGAGTAATGCTTACTGCTCCGGTTGGACTGGAACTTTCCGTTGAGAGAGGTTCTGCCGCCGCTGTGCGCGTCGCCCAAGGCTTGCAGCCGAACAATACAGTCGAAAAGCACGCTCGACCCTTCTGCGTCTAGTCCAAGTGCCTCCCAGGGGAGCAACGCTGATAGCTTGTAATCAATGGAGCTAATTTCTTGGGCCGCGCCCAGCAACTGTTTTCCGCTTGTGTCGAGTAGTTTTGCTTCGGACTCACCCGGTTGAGGCACTAAGAACAACTGTTTTATTCCACGTCCGCCCGGCTGAGCAAAGAACAATTCGACGCAGGAACCTTCGTGCGGAGTCTCTTGAGGTTGAATTTGGGAATCGCTGACCTGGATCGTGACTTCGAGACCGTCGGACACCTTCTGCAAATGACCTTTGACCGCTGGGAATCCGGCCAGATCAAGCTCGAACGGAGCCGGACCCTGCCGGGCATCAAGAATTGAGCGAACACGCAGGGCGCACCCAATAGCGAGGACTTGAGGATGCTCACAGCTCAGTTCTACCTGAATCTCCGTGGCTGATGGGTCCACCTCCGTTTTGTCTAAGGGCCATTCGAAGCTTTCCTGAGCGTTTGCCGCCACCTGAAAAGATCGCTGAGTCTCGACATCCCCAACCTTAAGAGTGAACTCAAGTTGCTCCGTTTGCGCCAACGGATTTGTTATCAGAAGCTGGACCTTTTGCGGGATGTGCACATCACGCTGCAACGAGGTGAGTGGTTCTAAACGCGCAATGATGCGGTCGCCGACGCCTTGGAACCCACGTCCGGTGGCCGGGAGGGTCGGTGTAAACTCAGACAGCAACCCTTCTTTTTGGTGCGCTTCGATCAGGTCGTCAACCATGGCCCAAATTTTGTCCAAGGGCAGCGTCGCGCTGGTGTGTGGATCGAGCATAACCGCATGGTAGATGGCTTCGCGCCGTTGAGTAAGCGCCGCTTCCACGGTGAGAGCTTGCACGTTGATGTTGGTTTGGCAGAGCGCGGCGAGCTGGGCTGGCAATGCTCCTATGGTGGTAGGTTGAATGCCGTTGGCATCGATGAGGCATGGGACTTCCACACAGCAGCCCTGCGGCAGGTTGCTGATTAAGCCTCGATTGGGCACGTTGCCATAGATCACTCGAGGCATGCCGGTTTCCATAGAATGCACTATGTAGGCACCGTACTCATGGGATTGAGGCTCCACATCAATGCCGTCTTTGCCGCCAAGAAGTTCCCGCTCGGACTTTTCCCACGAGGCAATGATTGCTTCGCAACGGCGAATGTATTCGTCCAAAGGAATATCGAACTTTTGAATCAATTCCTCTCCATGATGAATAAAGTATGGTACATACTCGCTTTGATGTTCGCTCGATTCGGTGACGAAATAGCCGGTGCGCCGCATCATTTCGAACCGTACTTTATCCGACTGAAAATCTTCCTGCTCAAGGAGTTGAAATAATAGGGGGTAAATGTCTTGCCCACGGTATTGAAAGCGCAGGAAAAACGCCATGTGGTTGATGCCTGCGACCAGATAGCTAACATCGCCCGCCGAGAGGCCAGCGTAGGAGCATAGCTGGTTGGCGGTGCCTTGCACAGAGTGGCACAAACCCACGTGCGGAATGCCCACCGCGCGATCGACCGCCCAGCAATTCATTGCCATTGGGTTGGTATAGTTTAGGAGAACTGCTCCCGGAGCGCCCACCTCCGCCATGTCCTGAGCGAGTCCGTTGATCACTGGGATGGTTCGGAGCGCTCGAAACACACCTCCGACCCCGAGGGTGTCGGCGATGGTTTGTCTGAGACCGTATTTTTTGGGTATCTCAAAGTCGATAACCGTGCCGGGCTTGTAACCACCTACCTGGATTGTGCAAATTACGTATTTGGCCCCACGGACCGCCTCCCTTCGATCGGTGGTTGCGCTTACCGTTGCCGCCACACCTAATTTTGCCACGATCCTTTGCGTCATGATCTCGGCCACTTTCAGACGCGCTGAATCGATATCCATAAGGCAGATATGGGCGTGCCCCAACTCTGGAAACTGTAAAATATCGCCGATGAGTCGTTTCGCAAAAACAACCGAACCGGCACCAATGAAAGTAATCTTAAGAGGCATGAGTATGTTTAACTGCTGGGCGCTGTTGAGACGAGTGCTTTTTTGTGATATCTACTTCGAGTATTGTTGAAAGCTTTGGTTTTGCAAAACTTTTGTTTTTCATGAGTCCTCTCATACAAATCACCCTATTTAAACAAGAAGAAGTTGTCACTAGTCCTTCTTATGCTTGGGATAATCAGCGTCGCGGGAAAGATCCATATGTGATCTTGCAATGGACACGGCGAGGCCAGGGAATTTTTCAAATCGGAAAACATCATACCCCGATACCAACCGGGCACGCATTTATCGCCGTCATCCCAGAGGCTACCGCATACTATTTTGACCGCCAAGAGCGAACTCCCTGGACGTTTAGCTGGATGAATCTGCAAGGCCCGCTCGCTCACACAATTTTGATGTCGCTACGAAAAACGCATGGCCCAGCCATACCGCTAGCCGTGGGATCCCGGGCTGGGCATCAGCTTTTGCTGCTGTTTCAGCAATTAGAAAACGGAAGACTAGCCGATGATCAACCTCGGAGCGAAGCGATCTATGCCTTTATTTTGAACTGGTGGATTCAGTTGGAAGAAAAGGGGGGGCGCGAAGAAGTGATGATTCAAGCGGCACTGCGACACATTCACGAGCGCTATTCTGACCCCATCAACATCGAGCACTTGGCGAGCATGCTCGGCTGGTCGAGAGAACATTTTACGCGAGCGTTTATGCGACAGACCGGCATGAGTCCAGGTGCTCATCTGCGGCTTACACGGATCGTGCGAGCGAAGCGGTTGCGATTGAAAGGGATGAGCTGGGCAAGTATTGCCAAGGCAACCGGCTTTGCAACACCAGCTGGGGCTCGCCGCGCTTGCGAGTCAAACACCACCAAACCAGTGGCTTAAATCGGTTGCCGGTTCTATTTCTGCACGTTATTAGGCTGGCCGTAGTAAGCATCGGGCCCATGTTTGCGGCGAAAGTGCTTCAGCCGGAGATAGTCAGGCATGGCGGTCTTTTGCGGGTTCAGCCCTAAGGTTTTCACGGCCATGTCGGCAATGATCTCCAGCGCAAGGGCGTTCTCCAACGCTTTGCTGGCGCTGCCGCCCCACGCGAATGGGCCGTGCGATTGAACAAGGACGGCCGGAATTTCGAGAGGCGATGTTTCTGCAAAGGCACGCACTATGGCTTGTCCGGTCGCGCGCTCGTAATCTTTTTCGATCTCAGAAGGGTTCAGTATTTCCGTAAGAGGCACCGAACCATTAAAGTAATCCGCATGGGTGGTGCCCAAGGCGGGCAGCGGAATACCGGCTTGCGCAAAAGCGACTGCGTTGCGTGAGTGGGTATGCACGACCGAGCAGACGCCAAGATGGCCCCATTCTTTGAACAGCCAGCTGTGGGTCGGGCTGTCTGATGATGGTCGGTGATCGCCCCAAACCACCTTTGAGTCAAGGTTGAGAACCACCATGAGCTCTGGAGTAAGTTCGGCGTAGTTCATCCCACTAGGCTTAATGGCGAAACACTGCGTCCCCGGATCGAACACGCTCAAATTGCCAAATGTGAGATCCACAAGGCCAGACTGCCCCAGGGCAATGTTCCCTTGGCAACATTCTTCGCGGATTTTTTGGTATTCGGTCATCAATAACGTCCTCCCGCATTCAAGTGGTAGTAGACTTCGTTGAGCCGCAGCTCTTTAAGAAACTCAGGCAACCGGGTTGCTTGGTCAATGACTAAGAACTCCACTCCGGCCATGGTGGCGAAGTCTTCGAGGTGTTCACGCGTGACGGTGTAGCTATAGCCAGTATGATGAGCACCCCCGGCGTAAAGCCAGGCTGCACAAGCGGTTTTAAAGTCGGGCGCGCACTTCCAGACCGCTCGGGCGACGGGTAGCTTGGGCAAGTCTTGGGGCGGTTTAATGGCTTCCACTTCATTGACCAGGAGACGAAATCGATTGCCCAAATCGACCAAGGTAGCATTGATCGCCTGGCCCGGCGGAGCGTTAAAAACGAGCCGCACGGGGTCGGCTTTGCCGCCAATGCCCAAAGGGTGGATTTCACAGCGAGGTTGTTGCTCGGCAAGGCTAGCGCAAACTTCCAGCATGTGCGAACCCAAGACGAGATGGTTTTCCGGCTCGAGATGGTAAGTGTAGTCCTCCATAAATGAAGTGCGCCCACCTAAATCCGCGGACATCACTTTCATGGCTCGAAGAAGAGCAGCAGTTTTCCAATCACCCTCGGCTCCGAATCCATAGCCGTCAGCCATTAGCCGTTGCACGGCGATACCGGGAAGTTGCTTGAGACCATGAAGATCTTCAAAGGTAGTCGTGAAACCTGCGTAGTTTCCGGACTCAAGAAAGCGACGCAGCCCAAGTTCGATCCGAGCTGCATCCAGGAGAGAACCATGTCGTTCCCCTCCCCTTCTTAGCTCAGGAACCAAGTGGTAGGTGGCTTCATAAGTTTCGCAAAGATCGTGTACGTCTGCGTCCGACACCTCGTTGACCACTTCCATCAGATCCCCCACACCATGACCGTTTACGGAAAAACCGAAGCGCTGCTCTGCTGCGACCTTGTCGCCTTCGGTCACCGCAACTTCTCGCATGTTGTCACCAAAACGGACAAATCGTGCTCCTTGCCAATCGTGCCAAGCTCGAGCGGCCCGCATCCATGCCGCGATACGCTCAAGCGCCTCGGGGTCTTGCCAGTGGCCTACCACAACTTTACGGTTAAGACGCATCCGGGTGTGGATGAATCCCGCTTCGCGATCACCATGAGCCGATTGATTCAGATTCATAAAGTCCATATCGATGCTTGACCAAGGCAGGTCTCGGTTGAACTGGGTATGAAAATGAAGGAATGGCCGGGTCAGCGCGGAGAGGCCCCCAATCCACATTTTAGCCGGGGAAAAGGTGTGCATCCACAAAATCAGGCCAGCGCAATCCGGGTCGTGATTCGCTTCGGAGAGGGTTTGCCGAACCGCTTGAGGGGTTGTAACCACCGGTCGAAACTTAACTGCTAGCGGCAGCTTTGTATTGAGTTCTTTGCAAATACTCTGGGCGTGAGAGTCGACCTGCTTTAAGGTTTCCTCTCCGTAGAGATGTTGGCTGCCGGTGATAAACCAAATGGAGGGAGTATTCATGTCACACTCATGTCGATATTTTTTGCGAGGGCAAGGAATGATACTTGGGCGAAGTTTTTACCGGCTTCACATTGACTTTTTCTCGGCCTTCCTGAATCGTCCGTAGGTCACAATCCGTTATGAACGTCCTTATTCTCGCCGCTGGCTACGCAACCCGCCTTTACCCTCTCACTTTGCACAAAGCCAAACCACTCCTGGAAGTGGCGGGCAAACCCATGCTCGAATGGGTCATCGATAATGTGGCTCCGGTTCCCAACATCAATAAGGTCTACGTGGTAACCAACAATAAATTCGCTGCGGACTTTCAAGCCTGGGCAGACGGCTACGTAGCGCGGCAGCCGAAGCTTTCTTTTGAAATTGTGAACGACGGCTCCACCAGCGACGAGGATAAGCTTGGGGCCATCGGCGACTTGCACCTGGTCATCAATCGCACCGGGATCGAGGATGAGGATCTTTTGGTGATCGCCGGTGACAACCTTTTTTCAGAATCGCTAGAGCAATGGGTGGCATCGGCGCGTCAACACGACGTTTGCCTGGCTCTCTACGATGTCGGAGACCTTGAAGCCATCAAAAAATATAACAACGTGCTGACCGACTCGGATGGGGTGATCACGCATTTTGAAGAAAAACCTTCGCAACCCACCGGAACACGCACCGGGATTGCTTTGTATTATTATTCTTCCAAGGTGCTGCCAATGTTGAACACCTACATTGATGAGGGGAACAACCCTGATCAACCCGGTCGTTTTATTCAGTGGCTTTATTCACGCACGCCCGTGAACACTGCGGAAATTGATGGGATCTGGTTTGACATTGGAAGTAAAGAGACTCTCGAGGAAGCCAATCGGATTTTTCAACAGTTCACTTAGGCCGAACGTTCTAACGGAGTGGGCGCTGACACCGTTCTAGGGCGCGACCCAAACGGCTTGCTCCAGTTCCCCGGATGCTTGCCAAAAAAACTTGGCTCGTCGATGATCGGCGCGCCCGAGCTTCAGCCAATCCGCTTTTCGGTAATCGAATACCAAGAGACAAAAATTCGAGCGAACACTCTCGATTTCGCTTTGGTGAGATAATTCACCGAGCACTTCGCCTGGCGCGAAAATGCCGGAGTAGTCGTGCCAGGCGCCCCGATCCAGCACACCTTCCAAAGCCTCATCCCATTCTGGTCCTTCGCCGACTAACCGCACTTCGCCCCAAAGCCGTAGCTGCTCCTTTTCAGTAGCGTCATAAAATAAAAGCGCCGCGTCTGGGCACTTCTGGATTTGCTGACACTTCGGCGAGCGACGGTCGCTGTAAAAAATAATCTGACCGGGACTCGCCCGGCGGAGCACCAGCATTCGGAGATCTGGTCCACTGAAGCCTTGAGTCGCCAGAGCAGCTGTCCTCCAAGGACTATGGGGGTTCTTGCCCGCGTCAGCCAACTTGGCAGCGACTTTTTCAGCCAAGAAATGAAGCTCAGTCATGCCGGCTTTTCTTGGCTGCTGTCAGAGGGCCTACCCCATAAATGCAAATATGCGCACGTTCAGAAGCCGCAACAACGGCCGGTTTATCAAGCAACAAGGTTGCCCCGGCCTCAAGCCCTATCCAACGCACTGAGGCGTCTAGGGCAGCTTCGATTGTTTGCGTGCCAATGACCGGAATATCAAATCGCATGTCTTGCTTCGGCTTGCTAACTTTGACGAGGATGCCTTGACCACGAGCAAGTCGACCGCCGCGTTTGAGTGCTTCATTGCTTCCTTCGAAGGCTTCGACCGCCACGACCGTGCCGTGACGCACCACCACGGTTTGTCCGATATCGAGCCGGCTGACTTCCTTGCCGATCTCGTAGCCAAATTGGAAATCCTCCAGCTGTGCTTTTTTTGGGCGTGGCCCACAGATTAAACCCGGACTCGCTAACGAATCTTCTAAATACTGATAGGCTGGCAAAAGCTCGACACCTTGTTTCGCAAGTTCATCGGCAATGGCACCGAATATGGTCTCAGCGTTTCGCCGTTTTAGCTTGGCCATCACCAGAAGGGATCGGAAATCAGGCTGCAATTCAAACAGATTTTTTGGGGCGATCTGTCCGACCATCATGGCTTTGGTCACACCTTGGTCGCTGAAGTACTTCAGCATACGCCCCAGCTGACCGACCCGCATCCAAGCTGTATGATCCGCAAGCGTCTCAATGATTGGATCGGTTTCCCGAGTAAAGGCGGCAGCCACGATTTTTTTTACCCCTGCTTTGCGTGCCGCAGCGGCGGCAAGACGAGGGTAGATGCCGTTACCGGCGATAAGTCCTAATGCTTGATCCACCATTCATCTGATCTGAGCAAGCAGCTTGTGCAAGTATTCTTCGCTAGAGTTTTTGAGAAGGATATGGGAGAATCTTAGTCGATGAACGCACAGCAACTCGCTAAGGAACTCGAGAACAAGAACCCGCCAACCCTGCTGAATGTTTTGCCGCCGGAAGCTTTCGAGACCGGGCACCTGCCCCAGTCTCTAAACGCCTGCATTTATGAAGTGGCCTTTAGTGAAACGATCCAAAAGCTATTCCCAGACAAAAGCACCCCGATCGTCGCGTATGGCGATGGAGGTCGTGAGGCCGAAGTTGCCTGCAAAACCTTGCGTGACTTAGGTTATTCCGAGATACGGGAATTCGAGGGAGGACTCACCGAGTGGAAGGCGGCCGGGTTTCCTTTACAAGGTCAAGGCGAGACCGCTGAAGGCCAGGCCCGCAGCGGTGTGTATCAAGTGGATATCGAGGATAGCTTAATTCGATGGACCGGTCGGAATCTTTTTAATCATCACCATGGCACGCTGAAGTTAAAGGCCGGGCAGTTTATTCTGCGAGCCAACAAGCCCCAAGACGCATGGTTTGAAGTTGATATGACCAGTATATTTTGTGAAGATATCCCTGAGGGCGGGATGCGAGATACTCTGATAAAACACCTTTGGCATTCCGACTTTTTCGACGTCCAGAATTACCCCACCGCACGGTTTACCTTACAAAAAGTTACCGAACAAGAGCAAGCCAGCCCAGGAACTCCAAACTTTTTGATCGAGGGCCAGTTTTCAATCCGCGGCCACGACCATACGCAAGTTTTTGAAGCATTGATTGCTGCCCATCCCCAGGGAGAACGAATCACCGCTCAAGCCGAACTACAGCTTGATCGGACATTATTTGGGAGCATCTATGGCTCTGGACGGGTCTTTAGACATTTAGGACCTCATTTAGTCAATGATCATATCCACTTGCATCTAAAGATTCATGCCGACCGGAAAAGCGATGAGGCGTAGTTTTGGCTAGCTTTTTGGCCACAAAGACCAGACGTAAAGGCCGTACAACGCGACTAGTAAAGCGCCCTCACGCCGCCCGAGTTCCCGGTCTGTCCAGAGCATTGGCCAGAGAAGAAGCGAACTGGCCGACATAGCTCCTAAATCAAGCCATGTGATACCCTGTGATTCTATTGGAAAAACTAAGCCGGCTACGCCTAAAATTCCAAGAAGGTTATAGACATTGGACCCAATAATATTGCCCAGGGCTAGATCCCCAGCATTTCGAAAGGCGGCAACCAGGCAGGTGGAAAGCTCAGGCAGGCTGGTTCCTAGCGCCACGATGGTGATTCCGATTACGGCCTCGGAAATCCCCCAGGCACGCGCCACATAAACGGCACCTTCAACCAAGAAATGCGCGCTAGCGGCAAGCAGCACAAGACCCACGAGCAGCAAGCAAATATCCGTGATCAAGTTTTTCCCTGGCTTCGGCACTTCGTGCTCGAACTCGGCAAGAACGGTGGGTTCCGTGATCTGCCTTTTTGCCAGCACAAGATTCATGCCGGTGTAAGCAATGAGAGCGGATACCAAGATAGCACCATCGACTCGGCTAATGGTGCCATCAAGAAAGAGCAGTAGAAAAAGGCCGGTGAAAACCAGCATCAGAGGAGTATCCACTCTTAACAGCTGAAGATGACAACTTATGGGGCGAATCAAAGCTGCGAGGCCCAAAATCAAACACACGTTGAGAATGTTGGAGCCAACCGCATTACCAACAGCTAGGTCCCCATAGCCATCGAAGGTCGACCGGAGTGAAACCATGAGTTCCGGAGTGGAGGTGCCATAGGCAACCACTGTCAGACCGATGATTAAGGGCGAAATTTTTAAGCGAGCTGCCAGAGCTCCGGCGCCCCGCACCAACCACTCCGCGCCATAATAAAGGCCAACCAAACCCACAGCGATCTGAAATAGTGCAAGCTCCACAGCGTGCTATGCTGTCGTTTGCGCCAGCGAAAGCAAGTAATCTTTCTGCAAATTCTTTTGAATCCAGGGGGCACTCCCCCTAGGCTATCACCATGGAGATGGACGAACTTTATCAGGATATTCTCCTCGATCACGCCAAGAAACCCAGAAACCAAGCAGCACTCAGCGCCGTGCATGGAAAAGGTTTTGGGGATAATCCTTCTTGCGGAGATGAGGTGGAGGTGGAAGTGCAGATCGACCCGGCTAGTCCAGCTAGGCTTGTTGGTCTGCGATTCCAATCTCAAGCCTGCGCCATCTGCACTGCCTCAGCCTCGATTATGAGCACCTTGGTCAAAGACAAAGCCCTGGTCGAGGTGCAGCAGCTTAAAACGGATTTTCTGCAATCCATGACCTCGGATCGACCTCCTATCTGCGATTCTCTGGAAATCGAAACGCTCATGGGCGTGCGAAAATTTCCTCAACGAGTGAAATGCGCCACCCTAGCTTGGCATGCACTCGACGATGCCCTTAAGCAATCGCAGGAGATGCAGGAGCTGAAGGCCTAGAGAGTGGTTCGGCCTCCAGTCTTTGAATTTCTTTCAGCATGGCCCACACCACCGCGAAACACCAAATGATGAGCCCCCAACTTGGACCGCCGATAAAGTTCCATACTTCAGCGGCATCCGAAAACATAGGCGTCGGCGGCAGCCTGAGTGCAGCCTGACTTAGAATTATTCCGACGACCAGGAACCAACGAGTGCCGGGAACTTTTGCCTGCCACCAAAGATAACAAACCACCAAGTGCACGAACAAAAGTAGATAGAGATGGCGCTTAGTAGCTTGCGGGCTGAATGCACAGAGGGCAATCAATAGACCGGTCCATTCCACAAGGGTGAGACGCGTTCCCGGCGATTGCTTCTCTTGAGCGCCCCCCCGAGCAAACAAGAATGGAAGTTTGCACCTACCGTAGAGGAGTGCTGTCATACCGGCAATCACTGCTCCTAAGCCGCCAGCCAAGCCGATTGCCCAATTGGTTGGATGTCCGTTCGCCTCCATGATTCTGGCTAGGCCACTTGTAATTGTGATGCTCCTATCCCAGGTAAGTATGGGCACAGCAGCAGCACGTTCAACGGAGACTCCCGCCATTTCCAAAATCCCGCCGAAGGCCACGGTTAAGTAGCTGAGGTTTTGCTCCCAGCCAAGAATCACGGCTGGGCCGAACAACGCAGTGATGCCTCCGAGGACATAAGCAATCGAGCCGGACCAACGACCCCGAATGAGAAGGTAGGGCAGAAAGATAAGCGCCTGATACTTGACCGCCACAAGACTGCCCAATACCAGACCAGCGAGCCAGGGGCGGCGGTCAATGAGAAACAGCCCAAGCACACAGCCAAAGAGCGTGATAGTATCCGTCTGACCTAGAATGAGGTGCCACCGGATTTGCTCAGAGGTGAGAACGACGGCAACACTTGCGATGACCATCTGTGCGGCAGTGCTGGGCGGACAACCCAAGCGCTCCCCCAGAACCTTAAGGCCAAGGATGAGCGCGCCGAGCACCAGTGCAGTGTTGAGGCTAAACCAGACCCAAACGGCTGCCGGATAATCAAGCCGAGCCAAGGGTTGAAAAGCCACCGCAACGAGCGGCGGATAGATGTAGCCCCCGGACCCTGAGTCGTAGAGGTCTTCTCCTTCAGTTAGTGCTTTGGCTGCTTCGTAGAAGTGGAAAAAGTCCAGTCGAGTTTCGTTTTTGAGTCGACTGTTTGTTCCCCAAGCACCCCAAAACAAGACAGCGCATCCTAGGCAGACCAAAAACCCAATGCCAAAGCTGCGAAGAGGAGAAGTTTTCAAAACAAATGAGAAGCTTCTTGCCGAGCCCAGACCTTAGCCCAGAGTACACCTCGCCCAAACAGAAGGGCTAAACTCTAGTATCGAGACATCCCGCGGGCGAAGCCGCCGATGACCCCTTGGTTTTCCCAACCTTGCTGAGAGTTCCATGGCAACTCCCTTCTTCCGTAGTCTTCAGCGTCTGTGCTGGCACAGGAGGTCAAAAAAATCGTAGCTCCAATACAAAGGAGAGCCACCATGGTGATGCGACGGATTTTCATAAGACCGGAATGACGGATTCGAATTGTGGTGGAATGTTGTGAGCTTAGTTAGCAAGCTCTTCGTTGCTGAAGATAACAACGTCGCCGGGCTCAACAATAAGTCCACGAGGCACTGAGTCCAACATGATGTCAGCGATTGATTGGGCAGGCTCAACCGATGTGACCCGCACCTTCCCCACATTACTTCCGCCGCGGCGAATGATAAGTTCGGAGTTTTCAACCACACCTTGGCGATCACCGATATTCAAAACTACGAAGTTCCAAGCTTGGTTCACGGCCAAGATTCGGCCTTCTAACCCAGGTCGTGCCAAGCCTTGCTGGCGAAGTGCCTCAGCTTCTTCGAGAGCTTTGGAGCGATTTTCTGCGGTTTCCAGGCGAGAGGTCAGGCTGTTGCGAACTTCTTCAAGTTCTGCAACTTGAGCTTTCAGTTCTTCCGATTCCTGAGCGCTTGGACCAGCTACGCCCGGCATTTCGGTCTCATCTCCGGCACCACTTAATTCGTCTATCCGCGCTTGAAGTTCGGTGATTTGATTGTCCTTGCTAGTGATCTCGTCTTTCAGGCTACTCGCTTCCGATTGAGCGCTGGAGAGTTGCGCTTCTTTTTGGCTGAGTGTGTTCTCGGCTGCTGCCCGAGCTGAATTAGCCTCTTCGAGTGTAGTCTTGGCTTGCGTGGTTTCCTCGACGGCTTGTGCCAACTCCGCCTGTTTCGCGGTGAGTTGACTTGTGGTGGTGGCAACCTGGTTTTTTGCCGCCTCAAGGGCTTGTTGATTCAAGTAGCCAAGTCCCGCAGCACCTAAGCCGAGAATCGCTGCGCCAATGATAAGTAATTTTGAAATCATAAAAGGGGAGAAAAGTTTGGAAGCTCTACGAGTGGTGTTGGGTGGGGATGTAAATTTTGTTGTTCTGATCGATTCTTCAATTGAGGCCCAAGAGGAAGTGCCACATAAAGTATCTTTCGCTCAAGTTGCAAGGTGAGTGCAAACAAAATGTGAATAAATCCACGATTTCGTCAATAACGATCCTGACAAAAAGGCAGCAAATGTTTTTTTGTGAACGCGTTCCCAGTAAACTGAAAACAAGCCCATTTAGTGGCTCCCTTACTCGATCACTCGAATGTGGCTTCCCAGACGCAGCTTATAATAGATAAGTTTAGCAATTTCAGCCGGCAGCCAAATATCTCGATCGCTCGCTGCATAACCTGGCAGATCGGCACCGTAGATAGCAAACAGACCGTCTTGCACTCCGACAAGAAATTCCACTTCGGTCGGCCGGAAAGATGTGCGAGCAGGCATGGAATCTAAGACCTCACTCACCGAGTGCCGCAACACCCGCCGCTGCCCATCGTAAAATGCTCCGTATCGAGGGTTGGTTGCAGAGGCCGCTTTGCGATGCACGCGAAAATCTCCCAGAGGCGTTTCAGCTCCCAGCCGACCGGAAGATATCGGGCTGTCGATGATAAGCTGTTCTCCCTGTAAAAGGTAGGCCCGCTGACGCGAAAGTGAAATAACCAGGTGAGCATCTCCCGGAGCCAATTCTTCAAGAAGTCGAGCGGAAACCATGGCCGCCTCCTGCGGCGGACGCAAGCGTTCAAGCTCCAACTTGCTATCTTGCCCCCGGGCAACGCCAAGCACACATACGAGGACGAGACACCCCGAAAGAGCTAAGGATTTCCGGACAGAAAGGACGTGGTTCACCAAAGCAACAAACGCATTCCTCCCAGTAAGGCAAATGCTAGGGCCAAAAATTCGAACTGGTTCTGAGTGAGAGCGTCCAAAAGCCACCGTCCTGAAAAGACGCCCAAGACGATGATGGGAGTCAAGACAGCCGCCAAGCCCCATGAAAAGCCAGGCATGAGTCCTAGCGACAAAGAGAAAGGCACCTTAACAAGGTTGATCACCAAAAAGAACCAGGCAGCTGTTCCCACAAAACGTTCCTTCGACATACCCAACGCAAGAAAGTATAAAGACATGACCGGCCCGGCTGCATTGGCGAGCATGGTGGTCATGCCCCCTCCGATTCCAGCCGCCCAGGCGAGTCTGGTGTTTTTTTCTTGCACTACCTGCTTGCCCTGCAACAGGCGGAGACCTACCAAAATTAGGATGATACCCCCTAAAAGCTTGCGAAAAACCTCGTCATTAAGCTGGCCCATCAACACCCAACCGAAAACCACACCGACCACCGCAATGGGTAACAAATGTTTGAGTTGCGGCCAACTGGCGTGGCGACGAAGAATGGTTGCGGCAGCGAAGTCTGCCACAATAAGCTGGACCAATAAGATACCGGTCGACATTAGGCTAGGAAAAACCCAGGCGCATAACAGAACTGGCACAATGCCTACTCCTGGCGCGCCGCCTTTGGACAGGCCGACGATCCAAGCGGAGAAGACCAGCACGGCCCACGCACTCGGCTGGAGTTCTGGCAGCATTAGGCCATAGTGGGCAACATCTCTAGACTCACTTCACCCTGTTTTGGCTCACCGCGTTGCCACGCTCGGTATTGCTCAAATACGAACTCAGCCATCCGCGCCAATTCTCCATTAGCTGAACCAGCAATGTGCGACGAGAGAAACACGTTGGACAATTCGAACAACTCGCTACTGCTGTCATCCTCTGTCCAAACGTCCAAAAGAACCGAGAGATCAGGGCGCTTTTTCAGCACCTCAATCATTTCGGCCTGATGAACCGTTGCGCCCCGGCCTGTGTTAATAAAGACGGCGTCCGGACGCATCAACTCGAAGTGTTTTCCCCGAATCATCTCCTTCGTTTCCGGGACATTCGCCAGGTGATTCGAAACACAATGTCCGTGTGCAAAAGCATCCTCCAAGCTGACCGATCGCACCTGAAGACTTTCTGCTTGCGCAGCCGGTAGGTAAGGATCAAACACCGCCACATCCATCTGAAACGGGCGCAGCAGATCAATCACTCGTCGTCCAATTTGCCCAACGCCGAGTAGCGCGACGGATTGTCGGTAATTGCCGGGACCAAAGTGCGGGGTTTTCAGCCGAGCATGTAGCTCCCGGTTGTTGCGGAAGAATCCTTTGTTACCCAAAAGAATCTGCCCCAGAGTAAACTCCGCTACGGGAATTGCGTTCATCATCCAAGAGCTGACCACAAAAATTCCTCGCTCTAAAAGCGGAGAAGCGAACCCTTTGACCGAGCCAGCAGCATAGAAGATCCCTTTGAGATTCGGCAAATACTGCAGCTCGTCCTCCCCAAGTGTTGGCATGGTCCATGTGGAGAAAATCGCCTCGACCTCTTTCAGTTTGTCGGCGTTCTCCCTTAAATCTTGTTTTGATAAAACTTGAGGAAAGGGTTTTGCCCCCAGATACTTTTCTGCCTTAGGCAAGCAATCTTGGCCATAAACACGAAAAAGCGTATCGGAACATTCAGCGCAAAAAATCACTTTAGCGCCGGAACCAGTTGTTGCAGCGGCGTCCTGAGAAAGACTCATCATCAAAAGACGAAAGTATTGACACGGACAGAACGATTGCACAAGTGGAAAGCCCGGCGGCCTAAATCGGCACAGCAGCTCGCGTCCCGCCATCAGGCGCCCCAAGGCACAAATGACGCGCTTCTGCTGAGAAAATTCGCTTGTGCTCTTCCCAGTATGAGTAGAGTTGCCATGTGGCGACCATCACTATTCCTCCCGATCTCGAAGTCTTGATTGAAAGCGACCTTATAAATCGCGATCAAGCGGAAGACATCATGCAACAAGTGGCTCTGAGCGGAAAAAGCACCGTGGAGACACTGCTTGACCTTGGAGTCGTAGATGCTGATACCTACCACGATGCCATTGCCTCCTTTCTTGGTACTGAC
The DNA here is from genome assembly GCA_036804205.1 of Verrucomicrobiia bacterium. Lineage (GTDB taxonomy): Bacteria > Verrucomicrobiota > Verrucomicrobiia > Chthoniobacterales > CALDSX01 > DAIRSW01. Next base: position 18,454 of record DAIRSW010000019.1, read on the forward strand.
CGGGTTGACCTAGCTGGTTTTGAGCCCAGCCCGGAGATCAGCCGACTTATCCCGGCCGGGATGGCCAAACTCTACGGGACACTACCGATCGGCTCCAACGGCAATTCCATCGTGGTTGCGCCGATCGATCCGCTGAACATGCAGGCACTGGAGGATCTTAAGTTTGCTCTCGAACGTGAGATTCAGGTGATGGTTGCTCCTGCGCGCCAGGTTGAAACGATTATTCAGGAAGTTTACGGTGCCGATGTCTCGAACATGGACGACGTGCTGGCACAGCTCACCAGCGGCGCAGTTGAGTTCGGCGGTCCGGATGCAGAAGATGCCGCCAGTGTGGAAGCTGAAGCCAATGCGGCTCCCATCATTCGATATGTGGACTTGGTTTTGCAACAAGCCATCGGAGCCCGTGCCAGCGATATCCATTTTGAACCTTTTGAGACAGAGTTTAAAATTCGCTACCGCGTGGACGGCGGCCTGTACGAAATGGCTCCTCCACCACGGCATCTGGCGCTTCCGATCATCTCTCGTGTTAAAGTGATGGCGAACCTCAATATCGCGGAACGACGCCTACCGCAAGACGGCCGCATCCAAAAGTCAGTCAACGGTCGACCAGTCGACTTGCGTGTTTCCACACTCCCAACTCAGCACGGAGAAAGCGTGGTGCTTCGTGTTTTGGACCGCACAACGGTGAATTTGGATTTGGAAGCTCTGGGCATGCCCCCGGATACTTACGACTATATCTGTCGGACCATTGAAAAACCCAACGGCATTTTCATTGTCACCGGACCGACCGGAGCAGGCAAAACCACCACACTCTACAGTTGCCTGCGCCGCATCAACACCATCGATTCCAAACTCCTTACCGCAGAAGACCCGGTTGAATATGATATCGAAGGCATTATGCAGGTGCCGATTAATGAAGCGATCGGCTTAAATTTCGGTCGAGTACTTCGCGCCTTTTTGCGTCAAGATCCTGATCGGATCATGGTTGGGGAAATGCGCGACCTGGAGACGGCTCAAATTGCTATTCAGGCAAGCCTGACCGGCCACTTGGTTCTATCGACACTTCACACCAATGACGCTCCTGGTGCAGTGACCCGCTTGATCGATATGGGCGCGGAGCCATTCCTTATCTCTGCGACATTAGAAGCGGTGCTGGCGCAACGTCTGATACGTCGCATTTGCACCTCCTGCCGCACCGAGTATGAGCCGAGCGACTCGGTGCTTTTTCAGTTAGGCCTGTCCATGCATGACATCGGTGACAAAACCTTTTTCTACGGCGAAGGCTGCGATGCCTGTAACCAAACGGGTTACCGGGGCAGGAAGGGCATTTATGAGCTTATGGAAATTAGCGATCCTTTGCGTGAACTCATCAACCAACGGGCTCCGACTGTTCAGCTCAAACAAAAAGCCGTGGAAATGGGAATGGTCACCCTTCGCGATGATGGTCTGCGCTGCATTTACGATGGGGAAACCACCATCGAGGAAGTTCTCAAATACACTTAACAACCTTTCTCGATCGGGCACTTATGATAAAACCTCTTCTTTGTCTTGTTTTCGCCACCTTTCTCGGCGGTTGCTCGTTGATAACTGTGCCTGTGAAAACGGCAGGTAGTCTCGCGGAAACAACCGTTCGAACCACTGGGTCCGTGGTGGAAGCCCCCTTCCGAGCCCGTTCCCAACGCTCTGAGTAACAGGCCTTCACGCTAAGCCGGTTGGAATTTAGGCGGGATCTCGTAACCGGCTAAAAGCTGAGACTCCGACTATCAGCTTTCTATGAGACTTTCGTCACTCGAAGTTGGCTTGGCTTGGCAAGGTGCTTTGCGTTCTTTAGGTTAATTGCTTGGGATGGCACCCAATTCCACGAGGCCGGGCGGCGGTGTTTTCAACATGGCCACCAACCGGCTCGAGGCTGGGGATAAGGGTGCCCGTCTCTTGAGCAGCAGGCCAAGGGAACGCCACATGTTATCGTCCTGAAAAGCGATCGCTTTGAGAATGCCGGCTGCGGCTTCGCGGTGCACTGTGGTCAAGGGGACGACGGACACCGCTTGCTCAATCTCGACAGCCCTTTTGACCGCCTCAATGTTGTCCAGCTCCAGAATCACTCGCGGCTGCACATTCTCCTGCTTCAGTCGGCGCTTCAAATTTTGCGCAGTTGGCTGGTCTGGAGCAAAAGCGATAAATGCCTCGTTCTGCAAGTTTTTGAGTCGGACCTGCCGGCGACTAGCGATGGGATGCGCTGGGCCACAGATTAAAACTAAGAGGTCTTGCCAAAAAGCTTCCACCGCGATGCCCGGATGCCGTTGAGGGTAGGCCACCAAGCCAAGGTCGGCTTGGCCATCCGCGACTTTTTCATACACCACGGACGACTTACAAAAGTCCATTTTCACATGCACTTTCGGGTACTGCTCACGATAAACTCTCAGAAAAGGCGGCAACTCATGCAAGCCGATACTGTAGACTGAGGCAATTCGAAGGTCCCCTGCCACTTTGTCTTCGACCTTTGCGATGTCTTGATCGATTGCCTGATAGATATCCAAAATCTTCTCACATGCTTTGTACAGAATTTTGCCCTCAGGAGTTAAGGAGAAGTTCTTTTTGCTCCGTTCGATCAAGGGCACCCCATACCGCTTCTCAAGCGAACGCACTTGCTGACTCACCGCGCTTTGGCTGATGTCATTATGTTGTGCGGTGAGAGAAAAGCTGCCTTGCGCAACCAGATCTCGAAACACTTTAAGGGTTTGAATGTTCACCGAGTTTGTCGGCAGGAAAGTATCATGGCACGGTGACTCGTAGCAACTTCACCGAGTCGGTGGATGCTGAAAGTTCCAGGCCTTTGCTCGAATGCGGTATCACAAAGAGTTGTCCGGGCTCAGCGGTCAAACCGCCCACTTCAACCAGGCCATTCAAGACTTGAAATACGGCGTAGTCGTCTTCGCCTAGGGCGTCCCGCGTTCCGGAAAGATTCCAACGCTCCAAGCGGAAGTATGGACAGTCCACCAGCTGCTCTTCTTGCCGGTCGATGACGCTTGGTGCTACATCTCCAAAATCCATGCTCACCAACGACTCAGCCACGTGCAACACTCGTGGTTGTCCATCGAGGCCCAGACGATTCCAGTCGAAAACCCGGTAGGTGGTGTCGCTGTTCTGTTGCACCTCAAAAATCACATTGCCTGCCCCAATTGCGTGAACCCGGCCACTCGGAATAAAGATGCAGTCATTCTCCTTGACCGGAATCTGATGGATCAATTCTTCGGCCGCTCCATTCTCTAAGGCCTGAACAAAAATTTCGCGAGAGCATGGTTCCTTAAATCCTGCATATAGAATCGCGTCCGACTCACAGTGCAAAAGATACCAAGCCTCCGTCTTGGGCTCCCCTTTAAGTGCCTGGGCTTTGTCTGCGGGCGGGTGCACTTGGAGAGATAAGCGGTCGTTAGCGTCAAGCAACTTGATGAGAAGTGGAAAGCGATCACCTGCCTCCATACTTTGGGCTCCAAAAAGGTCCCCTCGATGGTTGGACCAAAGCTCATGAAGGGTGGCACCCTTGTGAAGGCCTGAGTGAACCACGCTTTGTGCTTCTGGTCTATCTACCAACTCCCACGATTCCCCTATGGGAACGCCATGAGGCAGATGTTTTTGGTATAGATTGTGAAGGCGTCGACCACCCCACACCCGCTCCATGAAAACCGGCTCGAAAAACAAGACTTCTGACATAAGAAGGGTAATGGTGCGCCAGGATGCGCACTTTGCACCTAAAAAAACACTCTGAGACAGGCAAAATCAGGGCTGCAGCAAAGCGTCTACGGCGTAAAACGTTGACCTAGATAATATTGCGAGCTTTTGAGCTCAGATCACAAACCTGCAAATGCTTTTGCCAGAGTGTAGTCATTGGTGGTCAAAACGAGTTGGGTCACTTGATCCTCCATGTAGCGAGGAGATAAGCTCCCTGCCACGGCAATAGTTTTTCCGACGTAATGCTTCATGATCGGCGGCATCTTGAGAGTATGCCCAACAATCTGAATACGTGAAGATTCGAGCCAACCGGCAGCGCTTTCCATCGCCAGTTTGCCACCCTGGATCTCGATGACGTAAGCTCCACGGTAAGTCTTAAGAACCCCCACCACAGTACGCTGTGCCGATTGGGAGTGGAGTGACTCCGTTAGGCCGAGAAAACCCGTGGCAAGAACGGCTAGGAGCAACAAAGAAAGGGTGGAGTTCGTGCGCATAAGATATTGCTGACTCAATACCAAACAAGGGGGGCAGGAGCAAGCCTTTCCTTACAAATTTACGTGTGCGAACTCGGCTTGCTAAGTAAGAGGTCAAAGAGAAGATCAGAGCAGCTGCTCCAAGACACGGGTTGCCAAGCTCTGTGTGCTCGCATCGAGCGCATTCAACACATTTTGGATCTGCTCAAGATCCGCGGCTCGCGTTCCTTCAACCCGGGAATCGTCGAGCAGCTTGTTCGCTTGCGCACAAAGTGCTTCGATTTCTCGCACCTCAGCCTCAGGAGTACTTTCGCGCACAAGCTCAAGCGCCTCGCCTGTGGCCTTGAGCATTTCGCGAGCTTTAAGCTCTAACTCCACCAACCGGCGCTGGTCATAGTCCTCGAGCGCGTGCTCTAAGGAATCTGCCAACATCGCCTCGACTGCCTCATCCGTGACGTCGATCGCACTTTCAATGCTTGCCACCCTCTCTTGCCCACCGATGGTGTCGCGAACCAAAACCTCAAGCATCCCATTTTCATCAAGCCGAAACTGAACGCCCACCCGAGCTGAGCCTCTCGGCCCTGGTGTAAAATCAATCGGAAACTTGCCCAACGACCAGTTGGCACTGGCCACTTCGCGCTCACCTTGAAGGACGTGCACCAACATCTCCTTTTGTCCGGCCACTGCATTAGTAAACAGCTCGCCCGCCTTGGTGGGAATGGTGGAGTTTCTTGGGATAAGGACATTAAACAGTCCGCCGTAGGTTTCGATTCCCAACGAGAGAGGTGTCACATCAAGCAGCACCACATCTCGCATTCGCCCATCCAGAATACCGGCTTGGATTGCTGCGCCAACCGCCACGGTTTCGTCCGGGTTGGCACCGGTGTAAGGGGCTTGACCAAAAATTTCTTCCACCAGCTCTCTGACCCGTGGTATGCGGGTTGTGCCTCCGACTAAAACAATCCTATCCAGGCTGGTGGCATCACATTGAGCGTCTTTCAGCGCTTTCTGACACAACTTGGGCAGCTGACTAAGAGTCGTCAAACTGGCATCCTCAAGCTCTTCCCGAGTGCAAACCATTTGCAAACCTCGGCCGCCCGAAAAAAATGGCAGGGCGAGTTCGGCTTCCTTCTCGTCGCTCAAACGGTGTTTGACCTCGTATAGGGCCTGCTGAAGCCTCGCCATCTGGTGCGGATCGATTGGGCCAAACTCGGCCTCGATCCTTGGAAGCATCATGCCAAGAAAGGCTCGATCAATGTCATCACCTCCCAAGCGAGTGTGTCCGTGCGTGGCCAGCACCTGAAAAACGTCTTCTTTTAGTTCCAGAATACTGAGATCAAAGGTGCCGCCTCCCAAATCAAACACGGCCACCCGACTGCGCTCCTTAAGCTTGTCCAATCCGTAAGCCAAAGCTGCTGCGGTTGGCTCATTAATCATGCGTCTCACCGTCAACCCGGCTAATTCTGCAGCGCGAGCAGTAGCTTGCCGCTGGCCTTCGTGGAAATAGGCCGGCACGGTGATCACGACCTGATCAACAGCCTCTTCCAAACGGTGCTCGGCAATGGCTTTTAAACGCTTGAGAATGATCGCGGACACCTCCTCCGGGCTGAGGAGGCGCTCCCCCATACGACGGCACGCTCGTCCTTCGGCGTCCGGTTCATAGAGCTGCCGATCCTCTGCTTCGAGTTCCGAATAGCGCCTACCGATGACGCGTTTGATGGATTGTATGGTTTTCCCCGGGTCAACCAGCGCCTGCCGCCTGGCCGGCCAGCCAACCAGGGTTCGGTTCGGAGTGGGAAAACACACCACCGACGGAGTGAGTCGGTCACCATTTTCATCAGCGAGCACCAGAGGAAACCCATCCTCAATACTGCTTACCAGGCTATGGGTCGTACCCAAATCGATCCCTATGGTCTTCATCCAGCGGCGAGATAGCTATTGGGATGGAACGGTAGGCTGCAGTGCAGGATTTCTCAGCAGAGTGGTCCAATGCCGCCACACATTGACCAAGCGGTGTTCATACGCGTAAACAGTGCTTTGAAAACTCGCCGAGCCATAAAAACCGCCGCGTCGCCCGTAGCGTCCGTAACCAGCATGAAGTCCATAAGGGCCCCATGGATCACTATAGAAGCCAGAAGTTGTACTTACGGGCACGGCTACGCGTTCAATCCCCTCTCCCATGTGCTCCCTGGTGTAGACAACCGCGTCGGCGTTTTTTTCAAGAGCCAACATCATGGCGTTCTGAGGATGGATCGGGCCGGTCGCGGTGCGTTCGGCCACTCCCACAATTTGCCAACCGGTTTGGAGTCGTTGGTTAATTTCGCTTTGGTGCCTCGCAGGCGGCACCTCCACCAGAGCCGGTGCAGAGTTTCGCCATGATCTCTTTTCCACGGCGGGAGCCGAGCGATAACCCTGGGCTAAAGGATTAGTGGAGCATGCAGAGACCAGACAGGTCATGAGGCTTAGGATGAAAAATTTGGCTGGGGTCATTGTCCTCATTGTGCTTTTAGAAGTTTCCATGCGTCAAGATACGCCCGAAACCTCGTGACTGCATCTTCGTCTAGCTCCGAAATTCGCCCAACATGCATATTGTCTTCCAAATCGGCTAGTTTTACGATACGAGCCAAAGAATTTGGCTTAATACTGCGTATATAGTCATGATAGTCGGTCGCTTCATCATGGCCCAGCAACTCAAGCGCAGCCATTACTTCTCCTGAAAAGCCTTCTTTGTGGAGATCGTCAAATTTGAGCGAAGAACGCTCCACCACATCATGCAAAATACCCACGATTTTTTCCTGCTCACTCTTGAGGCTCATCATCACTCTCAAAGGATGGAGAATGTAGGGGTTACCGCCGAAATCTTTGGAGCCCTGATGGGCTTTCAATGCGATTTCAAGAGCGCGCTCAAGTGTTGCCATACGATAATCTAGGCAAACAACGGGGATGACTCAACCTTTTCCGGATGTTCTTGCTTGTCGTCATTCGGAATGCTTCGAACTACGCCCCAGCAATTCCGCTTTTTGGACAAGAATGCGTCGCACATAATCCTGAGCATGCTCAGGCGCAATGACCGGCTGATCCTCCAGCTCCCAATCAACGGCATATCCAAGTGTTTCTAAGATGGGTCCCAGCGTGTTCTTCGCCCATGGCAAATCCTCCGGCGTAAACCAATGCCGCCAGGAGCCGGATCCACGTGTTCTATTTACCCGCTTGAGCTCGTCAGGTACGGTTGGTTGCGTCGGCACAGAAAAGCCTAGGTAGTGTTCCAAATCACCTACTTTGCCCATCACAAAATCCTCATATCGATATCGCAGGACGCGTTGACACAGCTTCTCAAAATGAAGAATGTGTTTGAGCGAGGCAACAAGCGGGCTTTCCGGGTTTTCCATTGTACTTGCCATCCAGCCTTTGGCCTGAAAAAAAAGATCACAGAAGCTGATGCTGCGAGGGTTCTCTTGCTTTCGTTGCAGGACTTCGAGCCAAGGTTCAACGACCGTGGCGTCATCCCACCGCTCTGAGTTCCAAAGGCGATACACCAAACCGCTAACCACCACATCGCGCACATCGCGAACAAGGAATATCTGGTGAGGAATACTGCGGTTGACCTCTACGCATAGCTCTGTGTCATCATGGATTTCAATTAAAGCTCGTCTTAAGACCTTCATCACCAATGCGCCTGGTTGCGCCAAGGCTGCTGCGAAGGCGCTTTTTGATTGCGGCTCAAAGCATTGGGTAGGGTTTTGCTTTTCTAAAGCCTGACAAATTGATGTGTAAAGCGCGGTTGTTCCAGATTTAGCTAGCCCGAAGATGAGGACTCGATCGTGCCTTGAATCAGGCTGTCCGACGTCATTATGTGCGTTGTGAAAAAGGCTGAATCTAGTTGGTCTCATATATTGTTTCAACACTCGTAAAATCCTGCCCGCGCGATTTCGTTTGGAAGAAAAAACCATCCCGACGCTGCCACTTCGTCTTTTATTTATGCACGCCCAGAGTCCTGGAATATTTCAGCATATCTAGCCGAGAAAAGCGACGCAACGAATTTCGGCCTCGATGAACATTTTTCGAGTGCTGGTGCACCTGCGTCGCGGGAGTGGTCTATTCTAATTTCGTGAGGCGCACCCTTGTGGACACGACCCGGCCATTGGCTTGACATTGTAAGTAATAACCATGGAAAATTCGCTAAACGATCAAAAAACTAATGCGGATTCGTAGGCCTATGCTATACTGAAAGTTCCCTATGCAAAAAAAGAGTGGCTTCTCACGTCGTCTTCCTGATCTGGTAACCGAAGAACTAATTGCTGCCTTGTCGCAGCGCACAACCTACGAATTCAAAGAACTCTTTGATGTCGTTTACGATAACCTACGGCGGCGCAATGCGGCCAGTGGCGGTGAAGAAATGCTCCGCCTCCGGTCGTATGAAAAACTGCAAAACCTCGTTTCACGGGGTTTAGTAACGAAAACCGCCAAGAAATACCGTGGTAAACCCGCAGCGCTGGCTGCTGCTGCCGCCGCTGCCAAAGCGGCTGCCGCTGCACCTCACGTTCCGGCTCGCCAAACCGCTTAAAAGGCACTTACGCTTCGGTGTAAGTGGCTTAGTGGCTTAAGTTCTTCACAACCACACGGGGGAAAAGGACTGAACGCTAGGGTTTCCAAGAATTGTTCAACCGATCAACCTCTAGAAACGAAAGCGCGAAGTTCTTAAACAAAAACCAACGGCCCACCATTTGGTGGGCCGCTTTTTTTTGCTCTTGCGTATCTCCTGCGTTGGTTAAATGAACGCGCAATAATGTCGGCCGGGGCAACCTGAGAAGCCCCCTGAGAAGCCCCCTGAGAAGCCCCCTGAGAAGCCCCCTGAGAAGCCC
>DAIRSW010000020.1:0-26632 GCA_036804205.1 Verrucomicrobiia bacterium
AATCATTTCCCCACCGGGGCAAGCCCGGTTGGTGGAATGCTTTTCGAGAAAAAAATCTGGAAGTCAATGGTGATCACCACCGGAGCAAGCCCGGTGGCCTCAGGCCCGTGCATCGAGCCGCCCAATCTCCCACAAGGGGATCACTTCATGCTCGTGATGATTCAAACTGCGGGATTTAGGTTTAAATTGGGAGATCTTCCCAGGCCGAAAGGGGGCGTCCCGCTGCTTCGTAGAGAGCACGTCGCATCACGGGCAACGGAGCGGTTTTCTCAGACCAGATCTCTAAGGATAACGCTCCTTGATGCAATAAAAGAGGTAGTCCATCGCTGGCGCGAGCGCCTCGCGATCGTGCGTCCAAAACTAGCTTTGTTGCATTAGAACCAGGCCTATAAACCGTGTCAAAAACCAAATGATATGGCTGCAACAACTGCGGGGCGAGCGCCGGAGGATCGCTCCGCTTCAACCCAAGTGAGGTGCATTGCACAATCAGATCAATCTGAGAAAGCTCCGCCTCCAATGCGGCTTCTTCCCATGGCACACAAAGCAGCCGCGAATTCGGCGCATCAACGCGGGGTGTTTGAAAGTGTGGATGCAACTCTTTGATCAGTGCCTGCGCTTTTTCGAGAGTGCGATTGACCAAAATTAATCGTTCACAGTCCTCTAAAGCACATTGCACCGCCAATGCTCGCCCGGCTCCGCCGCCGGCACCAAGAATCATAACCCGCAGATCCCGCAGATCCATCCCAAACTCGGCGTGCACCGCCCGCACAAAACCCCGTCCATCCGTGTTGTAACCGATCATTCCTTCTCCCTCGAACAACACTGTGTTCACCGCCCCTAGAAGTTGCGCGCTTTCATCAAGATTTGTCATCAGGGAGAAAGCGGTGAGCTTGTGGGGAATGGTGCAGTTCACGCCCACAAAATCATTTTGCCGAGCCAGCTTAAGCGCTTCTTCCAACTGATCCGGTTTGATGTGGAACTTGGCGTAGCCGTAGTCTGCGTGAATCTCCTTAAGTCCGGCGTTCTGAAGTGCCGGAGACAAACTATGATCGACCGGGTCTCCAAAGACCGCTAAACGGATGGGAGGGGTGCCTTCCTCAAGCTGAGGGGGCCAGGACTTCAAATCCTCGAAGGTGAATGAATCGCTTAAAGTTTTCATGGGATGACTTTCACAAGTTTACGCAGCAAATTGCTCACGCGTCGCTTGAATCCGACTCAAAACACGTTCTTTGCCTAAAATTGCTGCCATCGCATATAAGCTCGCCCCAACCTGTCGTCCGCTAATGGCCACGCGTAGTGGATGCACAAACGCAGCCGTTTTAGCACCCTGAGCTTGGGCGCAGCCCTGTAAGGCCGATTCCACTTCTGACTCGGTCCACTCACTGACTTGAGACAAAGCCTCTTCCAAAGTTTTTAAACGATCAGTGGCTCCCTCCGCCTTAAGAACTTTCTGCACTGCGTCCTCTTCAAAAACCACTTCCTTCGCGAAAAACGGCTCGGCCCAATTGGGTAAATCCGAGAGTAGCTTGATCTTTTCTTTAAGAATCTCCAAAACAGCGTGAAAATATTTCCGGTCGCTGAGGTCGTAGTCTTTCAGCCAAGGTTTGCCAAGTTCAGCGAAACGCTCTAAACTCATTTGCTGGACATACTGCCCGTTGATCCAAAAGCACTTGTCCAAATCGAACAGAGCGTTGCGTCGATTCACTTTGCTTAAGTCAAACAGCTCGATCACTTCTTCGATCGGAAGGATCTCCCGGTTATCTTTGGGCGACCAACCTAGGAGACAAAGATAATTCACCACCGCCTCAGGCGTGTAGCCTTCGTCCATGTAAGAATGCACACTGGCCCCTTTATCACGCTTGGACATTTTGCCTCCACCTTCGCGTAGAATCAAAGGAATGTGAGCAAACGCAGGCGGTGTTTCGCCCAAGGCTTCGTAAAGCTGAATGTGCCGAGGTGTGTTCGACAGATGATCTTCCCCACGAATCACGTGAGAAATCTTCATTTCAACATCATCGACCACGCTGACAAAATGGAAAATCCAAGAACCATCCGGCCTTCGAATGGTAATATCGGGACTCGTTCCTGGATTACTCAAGTCATGAGTCACATCACCACAAACCAAGTCTGGAACGGTCACTGCTCGTCGCTCGAGTTTAAAACGCACCGCGCCCTGATCTTCGTAACAACGTCCGGAGTCTTGCAGCCTTTTCAAGTACTGCTCGTAGATGGCTCCGCGTTCACTCTGTCGATACGGCCCGTAAGGTCCCCCAATGTCCGGACCTTCCTGCCAGTCGAAGCCCAACCATTTTAACCCATGAAAAATCGCTTCAACCGCCTCAGGTGTATTGCGTTTTTCATCAGTATCTTCCAAGCGCAAAACCATAGTTCCCCGGTTTTTTTTGGCGTAAAGCCAGTTGAACAACATGGTTCGCGCTCCTCCCACGTGCAAATAGCCTGTCGGCGATGGGGCAAAACGAACTCGAACATCAGAATCTTTCATCAGGCGCTTAATAGAGGATAAATCAAAGCAAAAGCAACTGCCCTATACTTCGCCGTCACCAATCATGAGTTCGCGAAAGGCGTCCTCCTGGCCTGTCGCCAAACCAAGATGCTGGAAAAGTGTGTTGGCACGCTTTTCTAAAAAAGACTCAGAAAGAAGCTCTTGCCGCACTTCACCCGGAAACCCAATCGCTCCACACAACAAATCGACGACGGCTTCGGGATTCTCCAGCTGCCCAATCGCCGTTTCAAGATTAGGCGGAATATTCACTCCCTCCTCCTGCAGCAGCCCCAAGGCTTTTCTGAGTCGGGTCAAAATAAAGTCGCCATCTGTGGAGCAATGGGTGGTAATGGCATCGATCGCCGCGAAAACAAAGGGATGTTCATCAGAAAAACCTGAAAGCTTTACCCGGCCGATACCTTGCAAGAATAAATGCGAAGTCCCGTCCTCATTGGTTCGGCAGGCCCGCACCACTCCGGCTCCTGCGGTGATGTGAAAGCTGACCGACTCTTCATCTTCCATGTCTTCGTCCTTGGCCATGGCAATACAAAACATCCGGTCACGCGCCAGCACCCAATCCAACATCGCTCGATACTTTGGCTCAAACAGGTAGAGCGGCATTAAAGCGTGCGGAAATAGGGTTGCCTCGGGCAAAATCATCACCGGGAGATGGCTGGGCAAAACCAAATCCCCTTCATCAGGATTCATCATGGTCACATAAGCTAACGCATCCCAACAAGATGGGGTTGCGGCATTCTACACAATGGCACCGGACCGCAAAACCGAGATTTTCAAGAAAACAGGTCTATCAAGTCGGCGGCCACGAAATTTTGCCTGTCAAAAAATTCGCAGCCTCTCCTTTTGCAACGGTAAAACCTGTGATTCTGTCGATGTAGGCCCATGAACGCGACTGCAACCCAACTCCCACCCGGATTCCACATCATGACCAAGCCCATCGGGCCTATCTGTAACCTAGACTGCAGCTACTGTTTTTATTTAGAAAAAGAAAAGCTTTATCCGGGCACCTCGAACTTTAAAATGACCGACGAAACACTGGAGCGCTACGTCCGGAACTACATTCAACAACAGCATGCTCCGGAAATTAGTTTCGCTTGGCAAGGCGGTGAGCCGACCCTGATGGGCGTTGAGTTTTTTCGTAAAGTTGTCGCGCATCAAAAACAGTATGCCGACGGCAAAACCATCACCAACGCCTTTCAAACCAACGGGACTCTGCTGAACGATGAATGGTGCGAGTTTTTGACCGAGAATGGTTTCTTGGTCGGCCTCAGCGTGGATGGTCCCGAAGAATTGCATGACCACTACCGAGTCGATAAAGGGGGCAAACCCACCTTTCAAAAGGTCATGAAGGGCCTTGAGTTCCTGAAAAAACACCAAGTGGAATTTAATACCCTCACCGTCGTCAACCGGATGAACTCCAAGCATCCCACCCGGGTCTACCGTTTCCTCAAAGAGATTGGATCCGGCTTCATCCAGTTCATCCCGCTGGTCGAGAGGGAAGCAACCCCCACCGCAGCAGCGCTTGGCTTGGGTTTGGCCACACCGCCGAATGGGAAAAAAGTTGCTGACATCCAGGTTACCCCTTGGAGTGTTCGCGCTCCCCAATACGGCACCTTTCTTTGCACCATCTTCGATGAATGGGTGCGTGAAGACGTTGGGAAAGTCTTCGTGCAACTGTTCGATGTGGCCCTCGGAAACTGGGTGGGCGCCGGCGGCGGCCTGTGCGTTTTTTCTGAAACGTGCGGAACCGCATTAGCCCTTGAGCACAACGGTGACCTTTACTCTTGCGATCACTACGTGTATCCAGAAAACCGGCTGGGCAATATCAACCAGCAAAACCTTGGAGACATGGTCTCATCCGCACAGCAGAAAAAATTTGGTCTAGACAAGCGCGACACACTCCCGCGCTATTGCCGCGAGTGCGAAGTGCGTTTTGCCTGCCACGGAGAATGCCCCAAACACCGCTTCATCAACACCCGGGACGGCGAGCCAGGACTAAATTACTTTTGTCCGGCCTACAAAAAGTTCTTTAACCACATCACCCCGGCCATGAACGTGATGGGCCAACTATTGAGGGAGCGTCGTGCCCCGGCCTTGGTTATGGATTGGGTTAAGGCCCAGGAAAACCAAAAGACCTCGCGAAGCAACAAGCGCCGGCACTGAGCAAGAATGCTTCACTTAAAAAAGTTTGCTGCCGCTGCGATGGCCGAGACCAAGCGACCGACATCCTCCGGGGTGTTGTAGAAATAAAAACTGGCTCGAGCGGAGGAGGTTAAACCTAGCTTTTTCATCAAGGGCTGATTGCAGTGATGTCCACCCCGCAGCGCCACACCTTGTGAATCGGCGTAGGTGACCACGTCATGCGCGTGCACTCCGCCCAGGGTAAAACTGAGCGAAGCCGCGTGCTCATACACTTCAGGATCGGGACCAAGCAGTTTGACTCCGGGAACCTCTCTCAGCTTCGCCCATGCTAGGCGAACCAGGTCCCTGTCGTGGGCAAAAATGTTTTTAAGACCAACCTCACTCAAAAACTTGAGCGCAACCCCCAAACCGACCGCTTGGGTGATCGGCGGCGTGCCCGCCTCAAACCGATAAGGCGCAGGTTTCCACTCGCTGCCTTCCAAGGTCACCCGAGTGATCATTTCTCCCCCGCCCAAAAACGGAGGCATTTCTTCGAGCAGCTTTCTCCGTCCATACAACACCCCGATCCCGGTTGGCCCACAAACTTTATGCCCGGAGAACGCTAAAAAATCGCAACCCAGCTCACCCACATCCAATGGCAGATGTCCGGCGCTTTGCGCGGCATCAACAATCGTGGTCACCCCAGCTTCCGCGGCCGCCCGGCAAAACTCTTGGGCCGGGTTTACGGTGCCCAACGCGTTGGCAATGTGGACGAAGGAAAAAAGCTTCACCCCACTGCGAATCATGCTCATGGTTTTTTCAAAATCCAAAAGCCCGGTCGCCGGAACTACCGGGGCAAACTCTAGTCTCACATTTTTGCGGGCCGCCATCAACTGCCACGGCACCAAGTTGCTGTGGTGTTCCATCTCGGTCAGCAAAATCCGGTCGCCAGCTTTTAAAAACTTCTCCGACCATGACCAGGCCAGCAAGTTTAGAGCTGCGGTTGTCCCGGAGGTGAAGATGATCTCTTCCGGCTGTGCACTCAAATACTGAGCGACGATTGCCCGCGCACCCTCAAACCGTTCCGTAGCTCGTGCGCTCAGCGCATGGCCGCTTCGATGCACATTGCTGTTATCGCTTTCGTCAAAGTCTTTGATCGCGTCCAGAACCACTCGAGGTTTCTGAGTGGTGGCCGCGTTGTCCAAATACACCAGAGGCTTACCATGCACTTCTTGCTGCAATGCTGGAAATTCGGAGCGCCATTTTGCTGCATCAATCATATCGGACCAACAAACCCACCGGCCTGGCTAATGCAAACCTACAATCTTAATGCTTTCGACGGTAATCACCGCGGCTAAAGTATTTTTCCAACCACACGTAGGCGCAGATAAAGAAGTAGCGGCTTCCCATTTCTTTGATCTTGAGCTTTGGCATGCCGTGTTTCCGGTTGTACCAAGAGATGGGCATGATCTTATAGGAGTAACCACGGACCATCGCTTTGAGCGGCAGTTCCACGGTCAGGTTAAAATGATGCGCCAAAAATGGCCGGCAACCATCGATCGCGTGCCTTCGATAAGCTTTAAAGGCGTTAGTTGTGTCGTTCAGCGGCGATCTGAACAAAATCTTTACAAACCAGTTGGCCAGCCGATTCACAAACAGCTTGAACCGAGGGTAATCCACCACCTTACCACCCTTCACAAATCGGCTTCCAAAAACGCATTCATATCCTTCATTCAAGGTTTCCCAATACTTAACCGCATCACTTGGCGGGTCTGATGCATCAGCCATCATAATCACCACCGCATCGCCGTTGCTATGATCCAGGCCGTAGCGTATAGCCATGCCAAATCCGTGCGGCCCAGGATTTTGTAATGGCTTCAAAGTAGGAACTTTCTCCTCCTGCAACTTCTGCAACACTTTCCATGTTCCATCCTTCGAGCCATCATCGACCACCACGATCTCATGAGGAATGCCGGCCTCTTGAAAGTGTTGGAAAATGCCTTCGACCGTTTCGGGAAGCGAATCCTCTTCATCGCGGGCGGGTATCACAACCGAAAATTTAGTGAGCGCAGGCAAAAGAGGTGATTCCGACATGATACTTATCCCCAAAAACGTTCTTGGTTAGCAGTCCTAGACGGCATTGTCAACGCTGTCATAACTCCACACACTTTACCCGCTTCCGGCCGCTCACCCATCACCTTTGGCTTTCCTTGTGCGCGAAGCCGGTTTGTGTTTTGCCTTGGTTTTCGTTTCGACGCTATCCTTGACCTGCTTCTTGGGCTCCGGCTTCTTCGCTTCTTCCGTCTCCGGCCCCAAGCGCTCAAAACCTCGCGTCACATTCTCTTGCACCAACTTTTCCGCCAGAGCCAAAGCACGCAGCTCGCTGCGCGCAAAATAAGTTTGCACCTGCAAAGGCTTGGCTCTTTTTGCCGACCAATCCGTCCAATAAATCACATACGGAAACCCTCGGTCCTCCCAAGCTTGCTTGATCACCATCAGCTTGCGCACCATGTCTTGACCCTTTACAAAGACTTCGCGGCGAACAACCTCCGTCTTCCCTTGCGCGGCCCCCGAACTCAGTGACTGCGGCTCATCCGGTTTTGCCGTCACCTGCTCAATCCGAGCACCTCCGGTGCTCGCATCCTTATCTTCTCGAAAACAATCAAAACGAGCAAAGGTGAGCCGCGGAAACACCTTCAGCCCCGCAAAGTCATACTTCTTACCGTCCCATCGAAACGTTTGGGTTCGATTTTCAGTGGCTCCACTCGCACTCACCAGGTCTTCTCCGACCAGTTGAACAATCAGATCAGGCGTAACAAACTCCACCATCCGGCCATCGCTATCGCTCATGGGCATCGGCGCTGCCACCCGCTTGCTCCGCAACATTTCTAACAAGGAAACCCGCTGCTCCTCTGTAAACCCAGATCCTACCCGGCCAAACACCTGAAACCAATCGCCGCTGGAATACCGCAAGCCGGTCAATAGCGAAGCCACCCCCGCTTTACCGTCCATCTCCCCTTCCACAAACCCCAGCACCACGGCATCAATGGTCCGCTGAGGCTTGGTCTTAACGACTTCATCTCGATGCAAACGGCGGATTACCAAACCCTCCGCACCACGGGCAATCGCCTTATCAAAAAACTCGCTCAACTTGCCCTCCGCGACCAGCCCTCCCTCCGCACGGTGACATAGTCCTGAATCCCCAAACCATTCCAGCAACTGCTCCCAGGTCTTGCCAAAATCCACTCGTTGGGGACGCAAATCTCGCCCGTCAACCATGATTGCGTCGAACACAGCTAAACGAAAGTGTGACACCTCTGCCGGATCACCGCTAAACGTCACCCGGATAACCTCACTTACTCCGGCACGGTTTGCTTCCTCTTCCGCAGCGCTAGGCAAATACAATTCCGCGCGAAACAAGCCTTTCTTAACACCAGCGGCGTTTAACTTTTTCACCACCTCTATGAGAGCCGGAAACCCCAAGCGCACCCGACCGGAAGGTGCGTTGTACACGAAAGCTTCGTCTGCTTCAAAGTACAAAAACACGCCTTCCCCGTCATACTTCAGGGTTTGCAAGACCTGTTCGTTCCCCGCAAAACGTTTTGGCAACTCGCTTGGTGCGAGAGCGACCATCTTCCGGCTTACCGCAGTCTCATACTCGGCTGCCACCGCTAACAGGGTCGTATCCTGTATCCCTCCCGAGGCGGCATACTGAAATCCTCCACGCGTTTTGAGCCGGCTTCTTTCGATCATACCATCTTGTCCGGATGTTTCAGCTCCATGTCGCTGAGCAACAAAAGGAGTCTATACCTATCGTTATCGACTTCGCCATACAAAAAAGCCCGATAGGGCGCACCTTTATCACGCAGAACCAGCGGCTGGGCTCCCTTGACTCCGGCACCCAGAACAGCAAGCTCCAGCTTTTCGTGCAGCTCCTTGGCGAAGCCATGCAAAAAATCAAAAGTCAGGCTATCCGTATGCACTATTTGCAAGTGCTGACGAAATACGAATTGGGTCAGCGCCTGCTTGAGAGGAAAGCGTTTCCCCACCTTTAAAGGATGCAAGCCATTAATATTGCTACGCCTTGGTGTAAATGGGCGTCTCTCCTTTTCGGCTCCTGAAGGCTCATAAACCACGGCCACTTCAGAAAATTCTCCCATCGCGCTTGGAATCTTCGCCTCTGGATCAAAATAGGCCGTAGTTAAACTTTCTCGATCCAAAACCTCTCCGGCTCGCTCCCAGCACAACTCGGGATCACCCTCGCACAGATCCTGGAACGCCACCTCAGCCACACTTTTCACCCCGGTCAAAACACGCTGAGTTTCTACCCGGCCACTTTCTGTTTTGAGCACCACTTCTGGTCGCGGCTGCGCCTCCAGGAGTGCTTGCAACTGCACTCGGGCACTTTTCCCATCAATATCTAAAAAAATTGACTGCATACTCCCCAACTTAGCTCGTTGCTTATCCTAGACCATCGCAAAGTCCAACTCCTCATCTTCCTCATCCGCGTCTTCTTGGGCGTCAAAAAACTCATACGCAACCTGCAACCCAACCAAAACACTTTGTTTAAAACTTCCCGACAGAAGAAAAACCAAGCCATCCGCCCGGCACAACACCACAGCATCCATGGCCGCGTAAGTTTTCCGGTAAGAAAACGTGGTGCGATACAGGCCTTCCGGCAGCTCAAGGCCAATCAAGGGGTACACATCCTTCACATTAAAACCCACCAAACTTTCTAAAGCGACCTCTTCCAGAGTGGCTTGACGATCGAAGGAACTGGGCAACAACTCAGCCGGCTGCCCTTCAATCTCGGCACTGGGCTCGGCGACCAGCGAGCCTTCGGGATCAACCTTCGCCAGAGTCATCTCACCGGGCTGCAACAAACGCCCTTCCTGATCCAAATATCCTCGGGTCAGCACTCTTCCCGCCTGCTCAACAATCCGTTTTGAGGTGCCGTACAAGATCTTCTTATCAATCTTGCTTGCCAACTCGGCATGCAACTCTTGGCCCTCAAAGAGAAATGGGATGGTCCTCGCCATAGCTAGGGGATAGCACGAGAGGGCGGCCTTCGAAAGCCGATTTTCGCCTAATGTCTACCGATCAATCCAAAACGGCTTTCACAGCCGTTTGCATCGCTTGAAATGTGCTTTCGTCCATGACCGGACGCTTGCTCACCGTTGGCGGCGACCCGGCTAAGGTAACCCAGGATCGACAGCCGCCGTATTTTTTTTCGTTGGGTAAAATCCAGGGTTTTTCAAGAGAGTAAACCCGGACAAAAGCTGCCGATAACAAATTTTCTTGGTCGTAAGCAAAGCGCTCTCGCAGCACCTCGTCCGACCAGCAATGGAATGGGCGTAAGGCCGCTACCTTGTCCCACTTCCGAATCTCCCACAGCTGCTGAACGATGGCATAATATTGCAGCTGAACCAAGTCTTCGCTCGGCGCAGCCCAAGTGACTTCCTCTCCCAGAACAGTGCCCTCTTTCTGTTGATGAAATCCGGTCGGAAACAAAAAGAAGGCTTGTTTTTTGAAAGTAAAGCCCGAACGGCCCTCGGCAATGCCGCCTTTTCGTAAAATGAGGGCCTGGCGACCGGAACCAAGTTGGTCCACCACCACGGCCCATTCCTTAAAAGCCACCGTCGAATATTCATCGCTCATCTCTGACCTCTCGCACGTCTGCCTAGATTCCTCAACGGAGGATAAAATTGCTACCATGAAACCAAATGACCGTTTTAACCGTTACGGTATTTGTACTTCCCTAAGCAGTATGAGCGAAGGCAAAACAAAAACCTCAACTCAAAACCCTAAATATGAAAAAACTACTCGCATGGTCCACAGCATTTTTGCTGACAACCTCATTCACCATCAAAGCTCAAGACGAACTCAAAGATATCGTCGGCACCGCCGTTGCCGCCGGCAGCTTTGAAACCCTCGTCGCAGCTGTTACTGCCGCTGACTTGGTGGAAACGCTTCAGGGAGAAGGACCATTCACAGTCTTTGCCCCGACGGATGAAGCCTTCGCCGCCTTACCAGACGGTGTGCTAGCCTCACTTCTTGAAGAGGAAAATAAAGCGCAGCTCACCAAAATCCTCACCTACCATGTGGTAAGTGGAAAAGTCGAAGCCGCTGATGTCTCCGCTGGTCCGGTCGACACCGTCGCCGGGGTGCCCGCCACCATCTCCATTGAGGGTGACACCGTCAAAATCGACGGAGCAAATATCGTCGCCACAGACATTCAGGCCAGCAACGGAGTGATCCACGTCATCGACGCGGTCATTCTTCCTGCTGAATAAGCTGAGTTTAACTTTCTAAAACCGGGGTAGCCGCGAGGTTACCCCGGTTTTTTGTGCCCTTTTTGCCCTGAGAACTGCCCGGACTGGGTCTTGTGGCAAAATTGTCACATCAAGTCTGCTTGCCTTTCGAACTTCTCCCTTGCATATTTCTTCTTATGCAGCTGAATCGGCGTGACTTACAAACCGTAGAAATGCAGATGGGCCCCATGATTGACATGGTGTTCTTACTTTTGGTGTTTTTTATGGTGACCGCCAAGCCCATCAAGCAGGAAGCTGACATTGGCCTCACTCTCCCCGGCACTGTTGCGCAGGAGGAAGCGCTCGACCTGCCGGATGAGGCGCAGATCATGATCCAAGCAAACGGACAAGTCCTCATCAATGAGATGCCTGTCGACTCTCCTGAATCTGCGGAGTTACCGAACCTCTTTGCGACCCTCAAGCGCTTTAAAGAAACATCTGATTCAGCCCAGAGCGATGCTTTGGTTACTATTGATGTGCACGATGACGTGCCGCACCAACGGCTTGTGGATGTGATGAATACCTGCGCACGAGCGGAGATCACGGGGATCACCTTTGCAGATGACAGCGGCGATGATTTCTTTTAGTCTGGATCAGAGAAAATAGTTTATGGCCGGCCCCGCAATCACCCTTAATCGCACTGCTCCCCCCACCCGCCCTGCCGCGACGGTGGAGGACGTCCAAAAAGAGCAGCGCAAAAAGATCACTGCTTCGGTGGTCTCGGTTTCGATCATTGCCCACATAGTTCTGGGCCTTGGAGCAGGCGTGTTTATCGTCGCCCAATATTTTGATCCACCGCCAGCGGTCTTTGAAGTCAAAAAAGACATTCGGCTCCCGGCGCAAGAGAGGCAGCATCGGATGAACATGGCCGAGTTCGACGCCCTGACCCCAAAGCCCAGCTTTAACGAAAAACTGGCCAGTCTGCGACCGACCGAGTTTGCGTTGCCGGACCTGCCGCAAATTCCTCTGGATCAAATGTTGCCGCTTGATCCAAGCGAACTGATTTCTGACCAAGTCTCAAGCTTGGTTGGCTCGGCAGGCATGGGCGGCGGCGGTTCAGGCCTCGGTGGAGACGGCGGCCTGGGCGGGGGCTTTAGCTTCATGGGGATTGAATCCACCGGACGCCGCATCGTTTTGATGTTTGATGTTTCCGGCAGCGTGGTCAACAAGGCTGATCGGACCGGCATGCCGATGTCTCGTATAAGAGAAGAAACCATTGAGCTCATTGGCAAACTTCCCATCTCGGCACGTTTTAATTTGGTTCAATTCGTCCGTAATTATAAGCCGTTCTCTGAAGAATTGATGCCAGCCAGCGACACCAATAAAGAATCAGCTATTCAATGGGTTCAAAATCAGTGGAGCGATTCAGGAACCATGGCATCCAGTGGCCGAGGAGTAAAGTCGTCGGTGCCGAATGGAATTGAATGGATTCTGGAAGACGTTTTTAAGATGGAGCCCGACGAAATTTTTATTGTCTCGGACGGCAGCTTTTGGAGCACCACCGCAGATGGCCAAGAGAAAATCGATTATCGAAGCTTAGGGCAGCGGGTTCAAGAGGCGGCCCAACGAACCAACATTAGGATTAATTTTGTTGGATTTGAGATGCGGAGTGACGAACGCCGCGAATTGGATCGCATCATTCGCCGCACCAACGGTCGACTACGCGAATTATAAAAAATGCGCCTCCCTCTTGGGGTTCAGCTGCGGTCTTTCTCGAGCCAAAATCCTATGGCAACGCTGCCGAGGATGATGGTCAGCAAATCAATCTCGCTGAACTCCCGAGACGCGAGCTGGATCTCAAACGAGCCAACTGTATCAATGGGTCTTAAGTCGAATGCTGGTGTTTGGTCCACACTGTGAAACCGGAGAGGCTCGTTGACTTCGTGGGAGCCGACGACGGCATCTTTGCCGCCCTCAAAAAATGCTTTCATCGCGGCCTTGAGACGGAGAGCCGGATTCTCCTCGGCGATAAAGCGGGGCTGCTTGGTTTCGCCAGCGATCTGGAATTTAACAAGCTTGAGTGACTTATACCGACTGATGCTGCCAAAGAAATCTTTCTCTCCAGTTCGCTGAAACGCTAAGCTTGTCCAATGTTTATGGCTTTTGATCGGGTTTAAATAAAACAGCTCGGTGTTGTGCGCGGCAGATTTGTTGATACTCACAGAGTTTTCTGAGAAGAATTTTAAATTCTCTTTGGCAAGAAAAACAAGCTGCCCGCTCTGATCCAGAACGTCGAGTGGGTAAGAGGGAAACTTTACCGCATGGCTGCGAAATCGTAGGCTGATGGGAAATAAGGTCGGAGTGATAAGCATCAAGGATTCAAGTTGCCCCTCAAATGTTCGCGGCTTCTTCAAGTAGGCAAGCGCTTTGTTTTGGAAGCACGATCCCCCGTGCCTACCGCCTTCGGGAACATCAAAAACGTATAAAATCTGCTGATGCAGTCCACGGGAAAGCCATTGGCGATGGACCAGCCTCAAGCCAACGCTGGCAAAGAACTTTTCCCACTGCTCGGTGGTCCTGAGACTGATCGCGGGCGACATCTTCCATCCGCTGCGCAATCCGTTGACCAACCTGTCGAGAAAGGAAAGCAACCGCCGTCCTCCCTCAGACTGATAAACGGACTCCGAAACAATCAGCCGACGCCCGGTCACCCGCACTGCTTCTTGCACCACTCGTTCCGGGTCCTCGCAGTGGTGCAGCACCAGCACAAGCAAGGTGGTATCAAACGTTCGGTCTGGATAAGGCAGAGTCTGGCCGTCGTACAGTTGCAGGGTTTGCTTCGTCTCATTGAGGTCCACCACATCGGTTAAGGAAACGTCTTTTCCGGTCGCTTTGGCAATGGCGTATGCGAGCCAGCCTTCAGCCGCGCCGAGATCCAAAATGCTTTCGCCAACGATATGGGGGAGAAGTGGGCGAGCTTTGCGACGCGCATACAAGCGAAAAAACTTTTGCCGTTGGCTGCGCAAGACATCGCAAGCAAGAAGGACGAAAAAAACGACCCAACTGACGTTTATCCAGGTGCGGTAGAGCATGGGGTCTGGTTCCTGGTAAAACAGGTACGAGAAGGGAAGCACCGCCGCAGCAAAAACAATGGCGCTGGACGGAATAAGCGAAATCCACACAAGCGCCCAGCCGATATACCAAGGATGAATGGTGGGAGACAAAACAAGGTAAGCGGTAAATAGCACCAGCCAAGCCGCGGCAAGGCTATGAGTCCCCCCACGTTTTCCGTTGTCGCCATTGGCATAAAGAATGAGGCTGCGCGCCGCGAACACCAGGTAGCCGAGCAAGAACAATCCTTTGCAGATGCGTCCGGCCAGTGCGCTGTAAAAAGGGACGTCGTACTGTCTCAAATACACCGCCAGCCAGTCGGCCAAACCACTATTGAAGGCGAAGTGATGCACGTAGAGCAGAAGGGACTGGCCGACATTAAGTATTTGTTGGGGTTGAAATAAACAAAAGATGCCGGCCGGCAATAAGGCTAGGGCAAGGGCTAAGAAGCCTCTCCCTCCAGCGTGTCTTAGCCAGAAAGGAATCGCCAACACCGGAAGCAGCTTGGATAACACCGCTCCCGCCAAAAGAATACCAGACCAACCGGGTCTTTGGTTACTGAGCATTACCAAACACCAGACCATGCAGCATAACATCCCACTGTCGGAATGCCCAACCGCCGCGAACTCGACAATGGGCAAAGGATTCCAGGCGTAAAGCAAAAGACCGGCCGGGGGTAGTTTCCAGAAAGCGATAAGTCGCGCCAAACCCAAAACAGTCAGCATGTCGAGGATCGCAAACAGAAGACGTATGCAAAAACCCTCCAAATTTAAGTCCGGCGATTGGGCCAAAGTCTGCCCCAACAAGGAGCCAAGCGCGAAGATCGCTTGGGAAAACGGCGGGTAGACAGAGTGATATCTCTGTGAATTCAGTTCCTCATACAAGTCTGACCACTCGGCTTTTTGGAGAGTGAGCTGTTCTGGCACCTGAGCGTAAGGACTTTGCAGCCCCAGAACAAGACGTCCGTCCCAGACGTAGCGGTAGATGTCATCGGAAAGAGAAGGCTCACTAGGAATAGCCAGCAGTCGCGCTAACACGGCGACCAGGAGGATAAACCTCGGCATGTTCAGTGACTGCCCTCGCATCACCCACCAAGCAGTCAACATGACCACAAACATGGCCGAGTGAATGACAAAAAAAATGTGCAACTTCTCTCGATGCGGACCAAGAAAGGGCAGGCTAGCGCACAGAGCGATTAAGACAATACCGAGGAGGAAAATTAGTTTATGGCGCAGCATGAAGAGGTTACTTTGGAATGAGGGGTGGAGCTGCTTTGCTAAAGCTTGTTGAGGCGGACATGGCCCAGCTTATTCCCCGAAGATTAATTACCGAAAAAGCGTTTCGCTTGGCCCGTGGATTGCTTATGGTAGACGCACCTGCCAAGGAAATATGCTCATGAACTTCCAACGTCAACGCCAGCATCTCGCGACTAAGCCGGGAGATGGGGGACGTGCGTACTCGGGAGAGCAAAAGCCATTCCATGAAATGTTGGATGAGCATGGGGCGTGGAGAAGTATATACGGGAATTTGATGAGCAAGTTGGACTTGCTCAATCGCAGCGAACTGCGGCGATTTAATGATCGCATGGATGCTACCCTGCGGGAAATGGACATCACATTTAATGTGGATCGGACTCAGAGGCGACCGGGGATGATGCGTAAGCCCTGGGAATGTGATCTTCTGCCGCAGATTTTTGAGCCGTTTGAATGGGAGCTCATCGAACGAGGGGTCGCTCAGCGCCTGAGAGCTTTCGAACTTTTCCTTAAAGACATCTACGGGAAAAAAGAAATTCTGCGCAGCCAAACGGTACCGTTGCGTCCGATCCTGGGAAGCCCGGCTTATTTGCACGCTGCGTTGGGCGTGCCCACCAGCGCGGGGGATTATCTTCATCTCTGCGGAGTCTGTTTAACACGAGACCACTTGGGGCGGTTGGCTGTGCGGAGTCATCACTTCACGCATGCTTCAGGCATTGCTTACATGATGCAAAACCGGCGGATCCTTACCAGGGTGCATCCGGACTTATTTAGTGATTATGCAGTAGGATCGATCGCCGGCACCCCGCTCGCTATCTTAGAGCAACTTCGGCGCATGAGCCCCCAGGGGAGCAAACACTTTAATGCGGTTCTGTTGACGCCCGGACCGCGAAGCGCGGTTTTTTCTGAACACACCTTTCTTGCCCGCCGCATGGGTCTTCAATTGGTGATGGGCGGCGATCTGGTGGTGTTGGATGATCACCTGATGATGAAGACGGTGGGTGGACTTGAGCGGGTTGATCTCATTTATAACCGAGTCGCTCATGATTTTCTGGATCCTTTAGTTTGTCGGCGAGATTCACTGCTCGGCGTGCCCGGTTTGGTACATTGTTTACGAAAAGGCACTGTCTCGCTGGTGAACAGCTTGGGGAGCGAACTCGCGGATGACCGAAGTTTGTTGAGCTTTGCCAATCAGATCATCCGTTTTTATTTGGGGGAACAACCCATCATACCCACCATCAGCACCTACTGGCTTGGAGACATTGACCAACGCGAAATGGTGTTGGCTGATCTGGGCCGTTACCGCATCCGTTCCTTGCACCGACAGGAAGTGCTAGGTCATTGGCGAGGCTTGCCGGCGTCCGGCAAAGACGAGCAAGCAATCCGTCAAACGTTGAGGCGTAACCCGCAGCATTATGTGGCCCAGACCGTGGATGAAGGAGCCAACACCCTTTGCTTAGAAAACGGCACTTTTGAGGAGCGGCTTCAGGACCATATGGTTTTTGCCTTTCGCAGTCCGCGTGGATTTGAGTTGGTCCCCGGGGCTTTAACTCAAGTTTCAGCACAAAATAGTTTTTTAACCGGGTTTGAAAATGGGGGCACCAGCAAAGACACTTGGGTGCTACGCTCAGATCAAAGTGATCTCGGTCTGGAATCTCTCATGGGGTCAGGCTCAGAAGGCTTGATCATCGGAGAACGAAAAGTGACCAGCCGCGTGGCGGAAAGCTTTTATTGGTTGGGTCGTTACCTTGAGCGAATGCAGGGTTTGACCGGCATGATCGCGACCATCGAAAGTTTGGAGCTCGAAGAACTTACCGCTTCAGAGCGCAAGTTGTATCGTCCGATTTGGAGTCGAGTACTCCCGCCATTGGAAGATCGGTCCGGACGCAGCCGGGCTTTGGCGAGTAAGTTGGATCGCTACAAACTTCTGCTCCACCCGGACGAGCCAGATTCAGCAGCCTCACTTCTTAGAAAGGCGTGTTTTAACGCAGAATCAATCATGGAAGCTCTCAGCCCGGAATGCTGGAGTATTTTGGCGGAACTGCGGATGCATTTCGAGCGAGTCCACTTTCGTCAGGAAGAATCAGATCTTAATCTTGGGCGAGCAACGAAAAAGCTCACCGCCTGGGTGGATCGTTTGGTGCCGCAGTTTTATGCCACTTTAGAATCCACCACTTTAGGGGATGAAGGACGGCATTTATGCGATGTGGGTCGATACTTGGAACGAGCTTTGATCACTGCAAATGCAGTGCTGGCGATCCAAACCGCCCTACACGGTCAGTTGGCACGAAGTTCTCAGGCGGAGCATGCCACGGAAATTGAGCTCTCGGCATTCTTGCGTTTGCTCGGGTCGCGTGATTCTTATCGTCGTGTTTATCAGATGCGCGCCCAACCACTGCAGGTCCTTCAGTTACTGTGGCAAAACCCAGAGGCCCCGCGTTCCGCATTTTATTGCTTAACCCGAATGCACAACTCTCTGCGAGAGGCAGGCTTGATCACGGTGAATGGCAATCGGTCCAGCAGCGAAGCCATTGAATCGAGCCTAAGCGTTTTGGCGCAGATTGACTGGGCCGCTTATCTAGACCGGCAGAGTTCGAATCAAGCGATTGGCTCGCGGGCCCCCTCAGCTCTGGGGCATTTGTTGTCTGATCTCTACACTTCGCTGGCCGGATTGCATGTGACCCTCTCGGACAGTTTTTTTAGTCATCAAGCCGCGATTCAAGCGGACTGAATATGGAATTCGATATTTTACACGTCACTAATTACAGCTACAGCCAAGCGGCAGCCGAGGCGTATGCCGAAGCGCGCTTATCTCCGCCGAGCCTGCCTACTCAGGAGATCTTGAGTCGTCGTTTAGAGATTAGCCCCGACACCAAGACGTCGCTCTACCAAGATTCTTGGGGTAACCAAGTCGAATTTTTTTCTCTGCCCTACCGCCATACCGCTCTGCGAGTGGCCAATCATGTCCGGGTTCGAACGAGCAGTCCGGTTTTACCAACCTTAAGCCTGGAGCTTTCCATTCAAGAGGTGCGGCAGTTGTTTAGTGGATTAATGACCGATATTTTTGAGTACTTGCAGCCCACCGAGGTCACCTGTTTGAGTCAAGAATCGGTGCAGTGGGCCAGAAATCATCTTCGCGGTTGCCGGACACTTTCCGAGGCGCTGGAGGAGTTGAATCATAATATTTATACTCAGTTCAGTTACAAGCCTGGGGCAACAGACAATAGCACTCCGCTCGAGACCGTGTGGCAACAAAAAGCCGGAGTGTGTCAAGACTTTGCCCATGTGGCCCTTTCGATCCTGCGAGCCGGCGGCCTGCCTTGTCGTTACGTATGCGGATACATCGAGTCCGAGCCGCCCAAGGAGCAACCGGTTCTCGGACGTCGTCGCAATTTAGTCGGGGCAATCGCGACCCACGCTTGGGTGGAGGTTTTAGCTCCCGGCATGCATTGGCTGGCGCTTGATCCCACCAACGATTGCTGGTGCGGGGAACAGCATGTTGCGGTTTCGTATGGCAGAGATTTTAAGGATGCGACTCCACTTCGAGGCACGTTCAAAGGCGCGGGAGGTCAAAAATTGAAAGTGGCTGTTCAAATGAAGCGTGTTGCAACCGTCGAAGCCTAAGAGACTGAAATGTATCTATGCAAATAAAAATTACACACTCATCCGTTTACAAATACGAGAAGGCGGTCAGTTTTTCACCTCATTACCTTCGCATCTTCCCACGCTCTCACAAAGCGTTGCGCTGGGAATCGGTGCACTTCACCACCCAGCCAGAGGCCGACATTCAGTATCGACGCGATCTTTATGACAACGAGTTTGCTCTTTGTTTTTTTCCGGGCACCGAAAGTCACCACCTCGGCTTTTATGCTGAGTTCGTGATGGAACTTGAAGAAGTGAATCCCTTTCACTTTTTGGTGGCACCCCACGCGGTGAATTTGCCTTTTAGCTACTCCGAGGAAGAGCAAAGAATTTTAGCTCCAGCTCGAGTGATCTCGCGCGAGGATGCAGGGTTGGTTTTGCCGTTCTGGGATTATCCTTCCGAACCAGCCAGCACTGTTGATACCTTGGTGTCGTTATGTGATGCCTTGAATAAGCAGTTAAAATACGAAAGGCGAGAGCAAGGCCGAGCACGTTCGCCGCAGGAGACCATAGCAGCCGGATCAGGTGCATGCCGGGATACCGCGGTTCTTCTGGCCGCAGTGCTTCGGCGTTTAGGTCTGGCAGCTCGCTTAGCAAGCGGATATTTGTGCGAATTCGGTGACAGCGTGCATCATGAACGCCGCGCCGAGGGAGCTTTCCATGCATGGACCGAAACCTATTTGCCCGGAGCGGGATGGATCGGACTGGATGGCACCAACGGGGTTTTGTGCGATCACAGTTATATCTGTACCGCCGTCGGATATACGCCGGATGATATTACTCCAATTGTAGGATCCTATTACGCCAATGAACAAGTGCCTTCGACCATGACTTCCACTTTGGATATTGAGCAAAAGGCAAAAAACCAACCTTAAGTGGAACGAAAGTATGAAGCTTCCGCCATTCACAGGTGACAAAGATTTAGAGCGAGGCATTGCCCGCGCTGAAACTCTTCTTCGCAAAAAGGGCATCAATCTGACTCTCGGCGGAGAACCAACCTTAGTACCGTTGAAGCCCGAAGGCGACGAGTGGCAAATCACGGCAGTGGGACCGCATAAACTCAGTTACGCCTATCAACTTGCCGACCGCTTGCAGGCACAACTCTTGCCGCACGGCGTGCTGATCTTGTCGCCAGGGAAAGCTTATCCAGGTGAAACCAACCCGCGCTGGTCCCTGCATTTAGTTTGGCGAAGAGACGAGCAACCGATGTTAGGTCGCGTGTTTTTGAGCGAACCAAGTAAGCGTGCAGCATCTTCCACTCGGTTAGCGCGTCTACGCGAAGTTCTAGCCGAGAAACTTCAGCTCGAGGTTCGATGCTGGCGGAGCATGGTTGATTCCGAACGGCCAGGCGCGAGCGTTTGGGTGCTGCCAATGGACGAGGAGGATGGGCAATGGCTTTCTCCGGAGTGGACTTTGCCGCGACGCGCAGCTTTGACCCACGCCGAAGGCCCGGCCGGACTGCGATTGCCTCTTCACCTGCTGAAACCTTCCCAAGTGCGGCGGGCTTTAACTTTGGAAATACGACATGGCGTGTTGCATTTCTTTCTACCTCCATTGGCGCAGCCGGCGTTTAAACGCTTGCTGAACGTAATCGGCAACGCCATCGCCGAAGTTGAAATCGCTCCCTTTCGTCTCGAAGGCTATCTGCCGTCCGATCAGGGTGATGAGTGGGTGAAGCTAGGACTCACTGCGGATCCTGGGGTTTTGGAGATCAATTTACCGCCCTGCGAAAATTGGCGTGACTATGCCGGCTGGCTGACCTTACTGGAAACCTACGGGGCAGAAACTGAGCTACGAACTTTTCATGAGGATGAGCACGGTCGGCCCATCGGCACAGGCGGCGGCAATCATCTGTTATTCGGCAGCGCCAAGCTGGAAAAGAATTCGTTTTTCACCCGGCCGCAGTTGGTGGCAGGCTTATGTCGCTTTTTTCAAAAGCACCCTAGTTTAGCCTATTTTTTCACCGGGAAATTTGTGGGCCCAAGCTCGCAAGCTCCCCGCCCGGACGAATCGCTTTTGCCATTCTTCGACGTAGAACTGTCGTATCGAGCACTCGAAGAACTTCCGGCCGGAAAAGACCATCGCGGTTTGATTGGAGAAACCTTGCGGCATGTCCACATTGATGGTTCAGGCTCGTCGCATCGTAGCGAGATCAGTTTCGATAAATTTTGGAACCCGAATGCGCCGGGAGGTTGTCAGGGACTGATAGAATTCCGTGCCATCGAAAGCATGCCGGAGGCAAACTGGAGTTCCGCCGTGGCCGGGCTGTGGCTGGCCATCGCCGCTCACGTAAGCTTGACGGCCCGAGAAAAGGCGGCGCGCTTGGTGCCTCACGGACCGGCTCTACATGATGCCTATCTGTTGCCGACCGGTTTGTGGAAAGATTTTCTTCTGGTGCTCGACGATTTGAAGAAGGCCGAAATCTGCCTTCCGGAGGACGTTTTTTTTGAAATTTGGCAATGGCGTTTCCCCCTTGTTTTGGAGGATGAAGCCTGCGGCTTAACCATTCGGAAAGGATTGGAGCCCTGGCCGCTCTTGAGCGAGACACCGGTGTTGGGTGGCACCACTTCGCGTTTTGTGGATAGCTCTTTAGTTCGCTGGGAGTTTTTGATGGCGAAAGCGAAGGCCAAAGAATGGAGGATGTTCGCAAATGGCCGCCTGCTGGAACTCAAGCCTTGGGATCGCACACGAGCAATCGCGGGTTTACGGTTTCGTGCCTCACGCCTATTTCCGTCTCTGCACCCCTGCTTCCCCGTTCAGACGCCCCTGATATTGCATCTCCAAAACATCAAATCCGGCCAAGTCAAAGCCTGGCAATGGGAGCTAGGTGATGAGGTCTTGAAGCCAAGCCGCCGTAAGCTGCAAGTCCGCGACGAAGCACCCGTCCCTCCCATTTATCCAGAAGCAATCACCCGCGATATGAGGCTATTTTAGGGCTAATTCTGGAATTTGAATACCGCTCCGACCCTGAGTTATGGCCGCCCAAGATAGTCCGCAGTTAAAAGTCGAGAGGCGCTTATTTAAGGATTATTTTGATCAAACCGCAGCAGAACGCATGGCGCACCAAGTCGGGTCGGCCTGGAAAGAATTTGATATCCCACGATTTGTGGAGTTGGCCACTACCGATCTGGGGCGCCTTGAATTTCACGGCCGGATTCACCAATTTTCTAAGGCGCTAAAAGCCTGCTTACCGGAGTCAACACCTCGCGCACTAAGTATTCTCACTGAAAGTTTACCTCCTGCGTTACCCAACGCGGAAGCGATCACGGATGGCTGGTTGCAGTGGCCGGTTGGGCACTTCATTGCCGACAACGGTCTTCCTCATTTTGAGGAGGCCATGGAGGCCATGATCGAACTAACCCAACGCTTTAGCGCCGAGTTTGCGGTGCGACCCTTTTTAGAGTCTTATCCAACAAAAACTCTGACCCGGCTGCTTGGGTTGACCGCACATCCGAGCGTTCACGTGCGTCGCTGGTGCTCTGAAGGTTGCCGCCCACGACTACCGTGGGGCAAGACGCTCCAATCTTTTATTCAAGATCCCACACCTCTCTGGCCGATTCTCGAAGCGCTAAAAGCTGATCCCGAGCGCTATGTGCAAAGATCTGTGGCCAATCACCTCAACGATATCGCCAAAGACCACCCAGATCTCTTGCTGAAAAAATTCCGTGCTTGGACCAAGGATGGCTTGAGCAAAGATTCTTTTGTGATTCAGCATGGACTGAGGAGTTTAGTAAAAGCCGGACACTCCGAAATCCTTCATTTTCTGGGCTTCGGTGACTGTCCGAACGTAGCTGGAGAGTTAAGCTTGACTCCAAAAACCGTGTCGGTTGGAGACTCGGTGCAACTGATCCTCGTGCTCCGAAATGAGGGCAAATCGAGCGCGACTCTGCTTATTGACTACGGGGTGTCCTATGTCCGGCAAAGAGGCAGATCTGGGACGAAGGTATTTAAGTGGACAAAGCGCACACTGCGAGCTGGCGAAGTAATCGAGATCCGAAAAATGCATTCGATGCGAGCTACCACCGTTCGCGCTCTCTATGAGGGCGAACACAAAGTCGCCGCACAAATTAACGGAAGAATCCTGGCCGAAACCAGTTTTCGTTTACGCACAGCTCGATAAGCCTGGATACCGGCTTGGCGGGCCTCCAACGATCTCATCACAGCTCAGTGGAAGGCATCTGCAGTTCACTAGGTAGCTCGCTCACGGTGGCCGGCTTTTTTGCACTTAACTGCTCGCCAAGGCCGATCTTTCCGCGGCCACGAACCCGGCGAACCGTTTTTTGGAAAAACAAATTGTTCGGGATTTGATAGAAAGCCCCATGTTCATCTTCTAGCGTGGTATAAAAAGGAGAGAGATCTACAACGCGACCTTTGATGTCTTCCCCTGGAAACTCAATGTGATCTTCCACCGAAAAGGGCCGAGCCAGGATGAGTAACACCGTCGATGAGAGATGGCTGAGCACACTCCAAACAGCCACAAAACCAATCGCCACCATAGCAATCACAGCTGAAAGGACGGTGAGCAGATCAACTCCAAATCGCCCGAGGACCATCGCAATGATCAGTACAAAGCCAAACCAGCGGACAACAAAACGTATCGGGCGAACGGCTAAGGGATCCACCTTCAATTGCCGGCACAGCATGGAAACCCCACGACTCAGAATGCCTAGGACCATCAGCCCGCCAATCAAGACAATGAAGATCTCAATGGTAGGCCCTATCCACTCACCGTTGGTAACACTGTTCCACTGCTCGTGGAGGCTTTCGACAAGTTCTTCAGTCATAACAAATCCGTGTTCGCGTACAAATCAGAAAGATCTTATGGTATTTATCTTTCCTGGTCAAATCACCCAAATGAGCCAGGAGTCCTGCGGCAGCTGATTACGCTAAGGCGAGAGCCAGGGCATTCTCCCATTGTTCGCGGAGAGTCTTCAGATCAAGCTCGAGCGTTTGGCTCCCCTCCCCTTGCTTTAAAATTTGCTCGTTGGTGACCACACCAATCTTCTGGGCTGTAAAGCCCTGCCACTCGGCTAAAGAAATCAGCACGCTCGCATTGGAAGGACGGGTGCTCAGCAGGATGCTTCCGCTCCCTTCTCCAAAGTAGTAGTCTCGCGATTGAACCGAGCCAAACAAATGAA
Organism: Verrucomicrobiia bacterium; assembly: GCA_036804205.1. Classification (GTDB taxonomy): domain Bacteria; phylum Verrucomicrobiota; class Verrucomicrobiia; order Chthoniobacterales; family CALDSX01; genus DAIRSW01. The sequence continues at coordinate 24,038 of DAIRSW010000020.1, forward strand.
TCCCGAAGGTGTGTTCGGGTGTCCAAGCACTTTCACAAAGCGCTGCCGCCAATCCCCCTTCTGAGAGATCGTGAGCGCTAGCCACTAAACCGCTGCGGATTTGTGCCAGCAAAAATTCTTGATTCGCTTTTTCTTGCAGAAGATCAATGGCCGGGCAAGGACCCAGCGTCTTGTTGTGAATCGCCAAACTATATGCGGACCCACCAAGCCCCCTGGAGGGTTTTCCAAGTAAAATAATGGCGTCCCCGGCTTGTTTAAAATACTGGGTGGTGATGTGCTTGACCTCCTCAATCAGCCCCACCACACACACGGTGGGAGTGGGATTGATGACCCCCTCGGCGTGCTCATTGTAAAGGCTCACATTGCCACCGGTGATGGGAAGACCCCACACCCGGCAGGATTCCCCAAGACCGGCCACCGCATCGCGAAGCTGAGCGAAGTGCTCCGGTTTTTCAGGATTACCAAAGTTGAGGTTATTGGTCACGCCGACCGGGTAAGCGCCGGAGCAAGCTAGGTTACGGCATGCCTCCGCCACCGCGTGCATGGTGCCCACGCGAGGATCCAGCAAGCAGAAAGTGGGATTGCAGTCCGAAGTGGCTGCCAGCAACTTTCCGGATTCTTTGTGATGATACACGGCTGCGTCTGAACCAGGCAGCACCACGGTGCCAGTGCCGACCATGTGGTCGTATTGCTCAAAGATCGGTCGCCTTGACGCGAGAGTCGGATGGGCCAGCAAGCTAACCCAAGCTTCCGCCAGTGGGGGTTCTTCGGTTTCCGAGATTTCGTAGCTGGGCAATGCTGCGGCAGGCGTTGCGGTGCGTTGGTAAACTGGAGCTTGGTCGGTGAGCGTTTTGGCAGGAAGCTTCACCACGGTCCGGCCCTGATGCGTCACATGCAACAAACCATCCTCGGTGACCTCACCCACCTTGGCATAAGGAAGTTCCCAGTGAGAAAACACACGCTCTAACTCAGCCTCATGACCTTTTTTCATGATAATCAGCATGCGCTCTTGCGACTCGCTCAGCATGATTTCATAGGGATTCATGCCCGGCTCCCGTTGGGGAACTTGGTCGAGATTGAGTAGGATGCCGGTGCCAGCGCGTGATGCGGTTTCGCTAGCCGCGCAAGACAAGCCGCCGGCACCCATATCCTGAATGCCCTCGACTGATCCGGTGGTGAGAAGTTCTAGGCAAGCTTCCATCAGCAATTTTTCGCGGAAAGGATCCCCCACTTGCACAGCCGGACGGTTTTTCATCGAGGCATCGCTGATCGCTTGTGAAGCGAATGCGGCTCCGCCCATACCGTCGCGACCGGTTTCCGCACCAACGTAAAAGACCGGGTTGCCGACCCCAGCGGCGCTGCCACGGGCGATATCTTGATGTCGCAAGATCCCAAGACAAAACACATTGACCAAAGGATTACCCTCGTAGGATGGATCGAAAGAAACCTCACCCCCTATGGTGGGAATTCCCATGCAGTTTCCGTAGTGCGAGACGCCAGCGACAACGCCTTTCAGTAAATGCCTGTTGCGGGTGCTGTCCGGCTGGTGCACCGGGCCGAACTTAAGCGAGTCGAGCAGAAAAAGCGGACGGGCACCCATTGTGAAAATGTCCCTCAAGATCCCACCCACACCGGTTGCCGCTCCTTGAAAAGGATCAACCGCACTAGGGTGGTTATGACTTTCCACTTTGAAAGCAACGGCCCATTCATCGCCGATATCGAGAACTCCGGCATTTTCTTCACCAGCCTTCACCAAGACCCGGTCGCCTTGAGTGGGGAGAGTTCGTAACAGCGGCCTGGAGTTTTTGTAAGCGCAATGCTCGCTCCACATCACCGAAAACATCCCTAACTCAGGGAAGTTCGGAGCGCGACCCAGCAAGTCGCAGATGGCTTGAAATTCATCGCCGCTGAGCCCGAGCGTTTTTGCGAGTGCCGCATCGACTTTTGGTCCAGATTCGCTTGCTTGCTGCGACACGTCAGCCGTAGAGCTCGAATGCACAAGGGCGGTTGAGGATGGCAGGTTGGGTAGCTCCGCCCGATCAATCAGTGAAAGGTGACGTTGGCCGGGTTCCGCGTAAAAGTTAGCCAGAACACCTTGCGGAAGGTCTAACAAAGCCATGGCCGAACGTAGGCGGTGCTTGTCTCGCTCATTGCTATCCGGCGTGGTCTGAAGAAGCACCAGAACTTGTCCTTGGACGATGGTGCCAGCTTCAAGAGGCAGGCGCAGGTGCTTGTAACTGATCGTGGCTTTGGCACCGCGCTCAATGGTCATGCCATTTTGGCCGAGTTCGTAAGCCAAGGCTTCTTCGTAAATAGAAGCGGGAAGGCCAGGGCCAAGCACTCGATAGACAGCGTTGCATTGGTCAAGGATAGATTGGAGAAGATCGTTCACAGGAAAGAATAAAGACAGAAAAAACTTGGGGAACGCCACCAGAATGGCAATTAAGCGGCGGCCGAGTGGCGTTGTTGCACGGTGCTCCAGTATTGCACCATAGCTTGAAAAATGGCGAGTCCATCTTCGCTCCCGAGAAGCGCTGAGCAGGCCCGTTCGGGGTGAGGCATCATGCCGAGCACATTGCGTTCGGAGTTGAGGAT
>DAIRSW010000021.1:0-25536 GCA_036804205.1 Verrucomicrobiia bacterium
GCCCTCCCGGCCGCCTTCGGTTCTGGATTGCCGCGCGGGACGCACGGCCTACAGAATTTGCGCGGTGCGGGAATTGTCGTTTACAACCCAACCCTGTGTCTCCGTGTCTCCAGCGTAGCGGGTGGTTTAAATTTTTACCGCAGACTTGGAATTCGAGATGGATCAGCTATTCCTCTTCGCGAGGCTTCCAAAGATGCTGGGGATTTCTCTTGTGGCGGTCCGCAGGCTCAAGGATCTTCTCCGAAGGGATGCATCGAGATCCGAATCGGGGAGTGTGGAATCGAGTATTTCTTGGATGAGGCTCCGATTGCGGAGAAACCGTCTGTTGTGTGGGTGGTCGGGGTTTGTCCAGTTGGAAAGGAGAAGGCGACGGCCCTTGGGTGACCTCCAGAGAATGCGTCCGTATTCCAACTTGGCGATGTCATCGTAATGGGCATACGGCCCCCAGATATCTGAGATATCCGAGTCATCTAACCTGCGGGGTCTTGTAGAATTGAGTTCGCCCATTCTGCATGTTTTATATCCCTAGGCTCCCCTCTTTTCAACTTTGGAATCAGTAAATCACCGACGGAAGGCACGACAACGGTGAGGAGCTGGTCGAGCAACAGCTTCATCCACCGGCGGCAATAAGATGATGCTCACGGTCGGCGGCGAAGGCGAGCGCCGCCTGAATGTCCTCTACCGTAAGCTCAGGGTAATCTGTGATGATTTCGTCGTGGGTCATCCCTGCGGCCAGCCAGCCGAGGATGTCATAGACCGTGATGCGCATGTTCCGGATACATGGCTTGCCGCCTCTTTTTCCCGGTTCGATGGTGATGCGTTGACGGTAGTTTTCCATAAGAATCATGATCCGTGATAAGGACACCGAATGCAAGGTGGTAAATGACGAGGGTCGAGTTGAACGGTTGAATGGTTGAATGGTTGAATGGTTGAATGGTTGAAGGGACGAAAAGGACCAACCAAAAGAGCGTCAATATGCCGCCTCCTCGCCTCCTCGCCTCCTCGACCCTCGACTCGCGAATTGGCTCAGTCGGGTAGCGCAAAGGGGTCAGTCCAGGGTCAGTCCAAGTTTTCATGTTTTTTTAAGATTCGTCCTACCGATATGTTCGGCATTTGGCTTAGAGGGGCGCGAGCGCCTTGGCTCAGACAGAGCTTCGCCCTCCCGGGGGTTGACCTGGTGGGGTTTTGGGCGCGCGCTTGCGCGGTGGCTCATGCGGAGATTCGCCCTCCCGGCCGCCTTCGATTCTGGATCGCTGCACGGGACGCACGGCCTGCAGAATTTGTGCGGTACGTGAAGATTCTTTTGAAACCCAACTCTGTGTCTCGGTGTCTCCAGCGTAGCGGGTGGTTTAGAAGTTCACCCCCTCGTCTCCTCGGTGTTGAGTTGAAAGGTTTAACGGTTGAAGCGTTGAAAGGACCGGCCCAAGGATTTGTCTAGGCTGTGTTTCTGAAAGGTTTCATGAGTCCAGATACGCGGTTCCCTCTTTGTTCCCGGTGGGGATTTGCGGGTTGCGTGGCCGGGTGGGTGTAGGTAGATTTTCCGACATGACGACCATTTCTCTTCATCTGCCCGATCCGCTGGCTGAGGCCCTGAAGTCCGCCGAAGCGGAAACGGGTTCTGATGCCCAGGAGTTAGTGGTGGCCGCCCTGCGGGAGTTTCTGGCCCACAAACGCTACCAACTCATTGAGTCTCAACAGATGGAAGACATCGCATGGGTTCGCAGCAAGATCGCAGACTGATCCGCGCGGTGCTTGATACCGGGCCACTCCTGCATTTTCACGAAGCGGGGCTGGACTACCTGCTGGGCCATCTTGTTGCAGGCTTTTGCCCTCAAATCGTAGCAGATGAATTGGAAAACCTCGCACCTGGCGTGTCGGATGCTCACATTGTTGCTGGATGGCTGAAGGTGAAACAACTGACGGAGGCGGCGTGCCAACAATCCCGCGATTGGCAAAGGTTCGGCTTACTTGACCGAGGGGAGGCCGATGCACTGGCGTTGGCTCAAGAATCGAAGGTTGGCTGTTTGCTGACGGATGATGCCGCAGCGAGGTTGATTGCGAGTTCCTTGGGGCTGGTGGTGCGGGGTTCACTGGGACTTGTTCTGGAGGCGGGACGCCTCGGCATGCTGAGCCACCAAGAATCTAGAGACGCTTTGAGAGCTCTTCGAGGCAGCTCTCTATGGTTGTCTGAGCGGGTCTATGCAGAAGCCCTGCGCCTTCTAGGCGAGATGCAATTACCTTAAATCCCGGCCCGCCGGCCAACCCTGTGCCTCCGTGTCTCCACTGGAACAAGCCCAGTGGTGGGATGCATTCTTGGAAAGCGGGTCTGGATGTCAATGGTTACTCCCACCAGGACAAGCCCGGTGGCCCCAACGCAAAGCTTTCCTCACCCTTTTTGGCTGACACGGAGGTTCGCCTTCCCTTGGCGGTTTGATAGGTATCGGCAAAGGGCTTGCCGGCGGCATGCTTCTGGTAGTATCGAGAAAAAAGTTCAGCATTCTCTGCTGCCTTGTGCTTTGTTGCTTCTTTTCGCTGAAGGAACCTTTTCCGGGCTATGGGCAGCATCATCATCCGCGGCGCGAGACAGCATAATCTCAAAAATGTAAGCCTTGCAATTCCCAAGGACCGCTTAGTCGTCATTACGGGAATGAGCGGCTCCGGGAAGTCGTCTTTGGCGTTCGACACCCTGTATGCCGAGGGTCAACGCCGGTATGTGGAGAGTCTTTCGGTGCATGCCCGTCAATTGCTGGGGCAGCTCAGCAAGCCGGACGTCGAGCATATCGAAGGTCTTTCACCCGCGATTGCTATTGAACAACGTTCCGCAGCAGGGAATCCTCGCTCAACCATTGCCACGGCGACCGAAATTTACGACTTTGCCCGCGTGCTTTATTCTACGGTGGGGCAGCCGCACGACCCCAAAACCGGGGCGAAGGTGGAAAAACTTTCTGCGCAAGAAATTGTGGAGCGCATTGCCCAAGCGCCGGAAGGCACTAAGCTCATCGTGCTCGCTCCGGTGGTGCGGGGGGAAGCGGGCGAGTTTCGTGATGTGCTCGAAAAACTTCGTCGGGAAGGTTTTGTTCGCGCCCGAATTAACGGAGCGATTCTTGAACTGACCGATGATGGACCGCGCAAGCTCGACTCGAAGCAGAAGCATCATATCGAAGCGGTGGTCGACCGGTTGGTGCAAAAAGCCGATGGACGAAGTCGACTAGCGGAAGCCGTCGAGACGGCTTTGCGCTGGGGCGGCAACCGGGTCTTGGTGTTGGCGCAAAAACCGGAGAGTGACGACTGGCATTTGAGCCGATACTCCACAGACTTTTGCAATCCGGAAACGGATTTCACTCTGCCGTCCCTGACCCCGAAGCAATTTTCTTTTAACAGTCATTGGGGCGCTTGCCCGCGATGTCAGGGTTTGGGAGTGGAGATGTTTATTGATCCGGACCTGGTGATTCCTGATCCTCAAAAGACTTTGGCGGACGGAGCGGTGGCCCCATGGCGTCGCGCCACCAAGCGGATGCAGGTGTTTTATCGCCAGATTCTTTTGGCGCTCGCGGAGGCCAGCAAAGTGGATTTGCAAACGCCTTACGAGAATTTGCCGGAGCATTTTAAGCAGGCGTTGCTTTATGGAACCGGCGATCGACCTCTCACCATCGGCAAGCGGAGTCGTCCTTTTGAGGGCCTTCTGCAGCAAATGCAAGAGCTGTATGAAACCAGCCAGAGCGAGTTCACTCGCGGACGAATCCGGTCGTTTATGGGTCGACGGCCTTGTCATGCCTGTAAAGGGCAACGGTTACGTCCGGAAATTTTGGCGGTGACCTTATTTCACCAAAGTGGGGAGCAAAAAAACATAGCGCAACTCACCTCGCTCACCGTAGAGCGGGCTGCGGAATGGATGAAGGGCATTTCTCTGACTCCCCAGCAAAGCGAGGTGGTCAAAGAGGTGGTGCGAGAAGTTCAAACGCGGCTCGAGTTTCTTCTCAATGTGGGCCTCGGCTATCTCAACCTGAATCGAGAAAGTGGCACGCTATCCGGCGGGGAAGCTCAGCGCATCCGGTTGGCCACGCAGATTGGTTCGGGGTTGGCCGGCGTGATTTATGTTTTGGACGAACCAAGCATCGGCTTGCATCAGCGGGATAATGATCGACTATTGTTGACTTTGCAAAGGCTGCGTGACCTGGGGAACTCGGTGATTGTGGTGGAGCATGATGAGGACACCATTCGTGCTGCGGATCATTTGATTGATATGGGCCCTGGAGCCGGGCCGCGTGGTGGCGAGGTGATTGCGCAGGGCTCGGTGCAGGAAGTAATTGCTAATCCGAGTTCTTTGACCGGCCAGTTTTTGTCTGGTGCGCAGCGTATTCCGGTGCCGAAACGTCGGGTGGCACCACGCACTCCAGTTGAGGCGCACACTGGGTGGCTTCGCCTAGAGGGTGCTGCGGAGAACAATTTACATAACGTCGACGCAGCTTTCCCGCTGGGCTGTTTAACCTGCGTGACCGGTGTTTCGGGGAGCGGCAAGTCCACTTTGGTGGACGACATTCTGCGGCGCGCCTTGTTTCGGCATTTTTATCGAGCCAAGGATGCTCCAGGTAAACACCATTCTTTGCGTGGACTAGAGCAATTGGATAAGGCGGTGGTGGTGGACCAAAGCCCGATCGGACGCACTCCAAGAAGTAACCCGGCTACTTACACTGGCGCTTTCGGGCCGATTCGTGATATGTTTGTTCAGCTGCCGCTCTCCCGTGTTCGTGGTTATAACGCCGGGCGTTTTAGTTTTAATGTGAAGGGCGGTCGCTGTGAGCATTGTCAAGGCGATGGAATGATCCGAGTGGAAATGCATTTCTTGCCGGACGTGTATGTGGAGTGCGAGGTCTGCCGGGGGGCGCGTTACAATCGCGAGACTTTGGAAGCGACTTACAAAGGAAAAAATATTTCTGACGTGTTGCAAATGTCAGTGGATGAAGCGGTGAGTTTCTTCCGTGCCACGCCTAAGGTGATCGATAAACTGCTCGCCCTCGCGGATGTGGGTTTGGGTTACCTGCGGCTCGGGCAATCCGGCGACACCTTGTCAGGAGGCGAGGCGCAGCGAGTGAAGCTGGCTGGGGAGTTGGCTAAAAAAAGTGCAGGCCGCTGTTGTTATATTCTAGATGAACCGACCACAGGTTTGCATTTTGCGGATATTCGGAAATTATTGGAAGTGTTTTATCGACTCCGCGATGCTGGCAATACTTTGATTGTGATTGAGCATAATTTGGAGGTGATTAAATGCGCAGATTGGGTGATCGATTTGGGTCCGGACGGTGGCGAAAAAGGCGGGCAGATTGTCGCGCAAGGACCTCCCGAAGCAGTGGCAGCGTGCCCGGCTAGTTTGACGGGTGCATACTTATCAAAATTTTTACCATGAACCGTGTCCTTTTTCTATTGGTTGCTGGTCTGTTATCTGTGGGAGCAGGCACGGCGTTTTCAGATCAAGACTTCGAGCAGGCGCTCCGTTTGGTGCGCCGTGGCAGTCCAGAGGTGGCCGCAGTCCGACTGCGCACTCTGCTTGAGGATGAAAACCGACCGGACGAATTGGATCGCGAAAGCATTGTGTATGGATTGGTGGAAGCTTACTTGCGCTCGGGCCAGATAGAAAAGGCGGTCGAGCTCTTGGGCGAGGTGGATGAGCCTATTGTAAAGGAGCCCAGTGCTGAACAGGCCGAGAAATATTTTTGGCTTGGCCAGGTGCATGCAGCACGAGGGCAATGGGAAAAGACGGCAGAGTTGTTCGCTGCCGTGATTGCCCAAGGCGAAATTTATCCGCAAGAAAGCGTTCTGTCATTAGCCGAAGCGCATCAGCAGTTGGGCGAAGTACGAGCCGCACTGGAGCTGCTTGCTAAGGCTCGCGAAACGGATGCGGAAGAACCACGCTTTTTGATAGCTTATGTGGAACTGCTGTTGCAAAGCGGCGAATTGGAGGAGGCGTTGCGTCTTCAAGAATCCAGTCAAGACTTCGCAGCGCTGCCTGGCCCTTTGGCGGATTACCTGCGAGCTTCCATTTCTTTTGCTCAGGGACACCATCAACAAGCTCTGGAAGCCTTTACCGGTGTGCTTGAAGAGCCGACCGGGCGTTCTGCCCGGATTTGGGCCGGAGCCACCTTGGGGTTGAGCCGATGTCATCGCCAGCTGGGCGATGCCCAAAGCGCTCAGGCGGTGTTGGAGCAGTTTATTGCCAGTCGACCTCAGTCGACGCAGTTGCCGGCCATGTTTTCGGAACTGGACGAGCTTTTTACCATAAACCCTGAGCTATCTCGCACGGTGTTATTTAATTGGACTCGCGAGCAATCTGGGCAGCGACGTTGGTTGGCAGATTATTATCTGGCTCGGGCCGAACACCGAGCCGGTCGGTTTCAGGAAGCCACGGACAGACTTGAAGCAATGGCTGCAGCGTTGCCAGAATGGGAATCGATTCGTTGGGTCTGGATTGAGCTGGCTAGGGTTCTGCAAGCTCAAGGTCGTCCGGGTCAGTCATTAGGTCCCCTAAGTATTGTCCGGAGGATGGGTGGTGAAGCAGATACAACCTCGGCTTTTGCTCAGCTCTTGGCCGGAATTGCAGAATACCGCTTGGAACGATGGGATGCGGCTGAAGAAAGCTTTTTGGCAGCGGTGCAAGCAGATCCCAGTCTGGAAGAGTTGGCCTTATTTAATCGCGCCCTAGCGACTCTGCGGAGGGCTAAGGAAGGCGGCGGCGATGACGCTTTCTTGGCAGCCTACTCGGAGTTTAGTCAGCGGTTTCCGGAAAGTCCGAAACGCAGTGAGTTGGTGCTGGAGCGTGGCCTGCACCAGGCGGCAAGCTTGCAGGATGATGCTTCGGCGACCTTAGCGGTTTTTCTTCGAGACTTTCCCAACCATCAGCGGCAAGGAGAAGCGGCGGTGGCTCTTGCGGAACTGGCGTTTCTTCGTCCGGTGCAAACGGATGGTGAGGTGGAGCACTGGATGGCGCAGGCGCGAGAGCATCAGCTTCCTAGCCACCTGCGAGCGCAGCTGGATCTTTTACAAATCTGGGTTACTGCGTCGAGAGGCGAACGGGAGGAGGCTCTTCAAGCGGCCATTGCCTTGTTGAATGCGTCGGAACAAGCGCGGGAGCACGAGATGGAACCGCACCCACTAGAAGATGCGCTTCGCTTGAAAGCCGGCGAAATTTTGTTGCACCAGGAGGACTATCCGGCGGCGCGCAGTCATTTTGAGATCGCGGCCCGGATTGCCTCGGCTCCTGAGATGCGAGAGAAAGCACTTTTTTTGGCCGGCCACGCCGCGATGAGATCGCTTGATGCGGAGGCGCTGGATTTGGGGCTTGAATTTTTTGAAGACGTGGTTCGTGGCGGAGGGGAGTTTACGATTGAAGCACGCCTGGCCCAAGCCGAGATCAAAGAGACTTTGGGAAATTTCGGTGAGGCTACCGCGTTGTATGAGGATGTGATTTTAAGGCTAGAGGAGAATTCACCAACGACCCGGCGCGCTCGATTGGCCCGGGGACGATCCCTGTATGCGACCGGCGAGAATGATGCTGAGGCGTATCGTCAAGCCTATCAAAGCTTCCAGGAGGTGGCTGAGGATGAAGAAGCGAGCGCCCTGGAGCAACTGGAAGCGCAGTATCTGTCTGGAAGATGTTTGGAGCGATTGGCCGAATTTGAACAAGCTATGGAGGTGTATCACGCAGTTCTCGACCGGGGTTTGCCCGAGGAACCCGGTTATATTCCTGAGCAACAACTGGTTTGGATCTACAAAGCTGGCTTTGATTTGGCCCGATTGTTGCAGAGGCAAGAAGCTTGGACCTCAGCTGTCGCGGTCTACGAGCGGATGGTTGAGGTGGAAGGTCCTCGCGCCCAGGAGGCGGAACAACTTGTGAATCAGCTGCGGCTGCGCCACTTTATTTGGGAGGACGAATTTTGATAATTCAAGCAACTCGCCTGGCAAGATGGTGTGCTAGTCAAATCTTCAACTTGCCTGATGCTGGGGCCGAGGCACATTACTTGTATGGATACTGAAGAAACCCGTGGTGAGATCCGTGATCAAGCCTTTCGCTCCGAGATGGAGAAGCTCATCGCTGAAGCACAGGGAGGAATGGCTCCTAAACCCGCGTTACAGGAAGCGGGGTCAGCCGGTAATGATATGGCCTTGGATGCGATCAAGCGCTCGGTGCTTTCCTCAGAAAAAACATTGGTACAACTTCGGCAGACGCTTCAAAGCATCGACACCAAGCTGGGAGGAGTGGAGGTGGCCCATAAGGAACTGGCCCAAGGCGAGTCTTCGAGTCGCAAACTTTTTGATGCGCTCCATCACGAGCTACAAGCTTATAAGGACGATTTTCTTTTTGATGCGCTGCAAAAGCCGGTCATCCGTGATTTGATATCACTTTTGGATGACTTGGAGCAATCGAAGGAGCAGTTGCGGCAGACCGCCGAGCAGCTTGAGCATTCCGAACCGTTGAACATCGCGGTGAGCAATGCGGAGAATGCTACCCATCATCTTATCGAAATCCTGCAGCGGCTTGATGTCACCCGCCGCGAGCCGAGTGAGGGGCTCTTTGATAAGCGCCTTCATAAAGCGGTGTCAACCGTGCCGACGGATGATGCGTCGTTGGATGGCACCATTAAGTCAAGTTTGCGCCCCGGTTATACTTGGCGAAACGACCGAACCTTAAGGCCAGAGGAGGTGACGATCTTCCGCTTTTCACCGCTGAAAAAAGCGGCAGCGGTGACCGAGGAGCCTCAGGAAGAGCAAGACGCTCCTGCGCTGGAGTCCGAAGGTTCGTAGGCTGGTTTCCTCTTTTCAACTGGCGAAGGTTTTGCCGCCAATCGCCCTTGCTCTCCCCCCGCTCTTGGGCACTATGTGTTGGACATGAATTCCGATGCACTTGCCAAAGCTTATGAACCAGGACCTGTCGAAACACGATGGTACGCTCGCTGGGTCGAGGATGGTTGTTTTACTCCTAGCCTGAAGAGTAGCAAAGAGTGCTTCTCAATTGTCATTCCTCCTCCGAATGTGACGGGGCGCTTGACCCTCGGACATGTGTTGAACAATACCATGCAGGACATTCTTTGTCGTCGCGCGAGAATGGAGGGCAAAGAGGTGTTGTGGCTACCAGGAACCGATCATGCCGGCATCGCCACGCAAACGGTGGTGGAAAAAACCTTACGCAAAGAGGGGCTTAAGCGGGCCGATCTGGGGCGTGAGGCTTTTCTTGAGAAAGTGTGGGAGTGGAAAGAAGAATATGGCGGGATCATTATCGAGCAGCTTAAGCGCCTGGGCTGTTCCTGTGATTGGTCGCGAGAACGTTTCACGATGGAGCCGGAATACTCCCGGCAGGTGGAAAAAGCTTTTGTCGACCTCTACGAGGAGGGTCTTATTTATCGTGGCAAACGCATGGTGAACTGGTGTCCCGTGTCGCTGACCGCGCTCTCTGATGAGGAGGTGGAAATGAAGCCGAGCAAAGGGCTGTTGTATCATATGCGCTATGAGCTGGTGGAGCATCCTGGTGAGTTTTTGGAGATTGCCACCACTCGCCCAGAAACCTTGATGGGTGATACGGCGGTGGCGGTGCATCCCGAGGATGAGCGTTATAAGAAGTATTTGGGCGGTTATGCCTGGCGTCCTTTTCCGCGTGCGAAGATTCCGATCGTTGCGGATTCGCATATTGATCCACAATTTGGAACGGGAGTGCTGAAAGTGACTCCAGCCCATGACAAGGCGGACTTTGAAATCGGACAGCGGCACCAACTCGAAGTGATTGATGTGCTAACACCTGACGCACGAATGAACGCCTTGGCCGGTGCAGAGTTTGAGGGGCTGGATAGATTTGAAGCGCGTAAAAAGGTGGCGGAGAAACTGACTGAAATGGGCTTGTTGGTGCGCGAGGATCCTTACGAAAATAGTGTTGGCTATAGTGAACGAGCTGGCGTGCCGATTGAACCGCGCCTCAGTGAGCAGTGGTTTCTGCGCTATCCATGTGTGAAAGAAGCCCTCGAAGCCGGTCGGTCCGGGGCGATTCGTTTTGTGCCAGAACGTTGGCGAAAAACCTACGAGCATTGGATGGAGAATATTCAGGACTGGTGTATCAGCCGGCAACTTTGGTGGGGACATCAAATTCCGGTTTGGTATCATGTGGACGATCCTACTCGCATGCACGTGTCCACGAAGCCGCCGGTCGATGCCGAAAATTGGAAGAGGGATTCGGATGTGTTGGATACTTGGTTTAGTTCCTGGTTGTGGCCTTTTGCGACCATGGATTCGGCGACTGCGGCAAAGTTTTATCCCACCAGCGCACTGGTGACCGGTTGGGATATTATTTTCTTTTGGGTGGCTCGCATGATCATGGCTGGGTATCGCTTTACGGGCCAGGCACCGTTTGAACGCGTGCTTTTTAACGGGCTGATTCGAGATGGTAAAGGCCGGAAGATGAGTAAGAGTTTAGGGAACTCACCGGATCCACTCGATCTTATTGAAAAATTTGGCGCCGACGGCTTGCGCTTTGGCTTGATGCGCATTGTTCCCTACGGGCAGGACACGCGCTTTGATGAGAAGCAGGTTGAGGAAGGCCGCAACTTTGCGAATAAACTTTGGAACGCGGCACGATTCCGGTTGATGCAAGGACCGTGTGCATCAAAACCATCGGTTGCCGGGAAAAAGCTGGATGCTTTTGCGGTCGATATTCTTGCCAAGCTGGAAAATTTGGTGGGCGATATCGAACAGGCCTCCACGGAAGATAAGATTGGGGAGATGGCCAACTTGCTTTACGATTTTTTCTGGAGCGAGTATTGCGATTGGTATGTGGAAGCTGCGAAAGGCAGTTTAAACGGCCCGGACGAAGCAGAAAAGGAAGGCACACTTGAAACCATGGATTTGGTTTTCCACGTGTTTTTGAGGCTACTGCATCCGTTCATGCCCCACATCACGGAGGAGCTCTGGCAGGTGCTTGGATTTAAAGCGAAGACCTTGAAGCGTGGCTCAAGCAGCATTCAGTTCACTCCTGCGCCGAGTAAGGGCGAGGTGCGCGGCGAGATGAGCGAAAGCGCGATTACCGAGGCGCAACCATTAGTGAGCGCGGTTTATGAGACGGTGCGTCGAGCAAGAAATCTGCGTGCTGAGTATGGAATTGCCACAAACAAAAAGGCGCGACTGATTTTAAAACCAAAGCCGGAGTTTGGTGAGATCGAAGCGAAGGTGACTCAAATTCTGGCTCATCTCAGCCAAGCTGAACCTTTGGAGGTTTTGACAGACTTTCAGAGGGACCACGGTGTTGCCCAAGCTTTGAGTGAGTTGGGGGAGATTTATTTGCCGTTGGAGGGCCTTGTGGATGTGGAAGCTGAACTGAGCCGTCTTAGCAAAGAGTTGGATAAGGTGGAAAAAGAAGCGGAAGCAACCGAGTCAAAGTTGGGCAACCCAAGTTTTGTGGATCGAGCGCCAGCCGAGGTGGTGGATGAGCATCGGCAGCGTCTGATCGCTTTTGCCGATCGCCGTCAGCGATTACAAGAAATGATTGCGCAATTGCAGAGAAGCTAGCAACCGCTCTTTGAAGCAAGCGGTGGACACTTTTGAGCAAGCGAGGGAACGAGCTTGAGAGTCGTGGTGAGCGTTGCCCAGTGATGCGCATCCTGCGGCCACCTGCTGTTATTCTAGAAAAGGATTTGATGCCTGGGGATTTTCCGCTCTTTTCTTTCTATGCGTGGTATTTTGGCTTTGGAAGATGGTTTTGTTCTTGAGGGGGAAGCATTTGCATCCTCAGGCACAACCACCGGCGAGGTCTGCTTCAACACCTCAATGACGGGTTATCAAGAAGTGGTTACCGATCCGTCTTACTGTGGCCAACTGGTGGCCATGACGCATCCGCACATTGGAAACTATGGTGCCAACGAAGAAGACGCCGAAAGCGACCGGCCTTGGGTAAGAGCTCTGATAGTAGAAGAGCTGGCTCGACACAAAAGCAGTTGGCGCGCTTCCATGACGCTGGATGAATACCTGGCCAAGTGGAATGTTCTCGGGCTTCAACATGTCGATACCCGTGCTCTGACCCGTCGACTTCGCACCCAGGGAGCCATGCGGGGGTGTTTGACAACCGAGCTTACTCTCGCGGAAGCGCTGGAACAAGCCCGCAGCGGCACTGGTGTGGTGGGCATGGATTTTGCCAAAGAGGTGACCTGCGCCCAAGCTTACGATTGGGATCCCGAGGACATTCAAAGCCAAGAATGGACGCTCCCATCCACTAACGATATCGTCCGGATCGCTAACCCTCTTCCTGGCATCCATCATCGCATTGCGGTCATGGATTATGGCGTCAAAAAGAACATCCTGCGCAGACTTCGCCAGGCAGGCTTTCAGTGTCGCGTCTTCCCGGCCACCAGCTCCTCGCAAGAAATTCTAGAGATGAACCCCGACGGCGTCTTCCTATCGAATGGACCAGGTGACCCGGCGGCACTGACTTACGCCCATCAAACTCTTAAGGAACTCATCGGCAAAAAACCAGTTTTTGGCATCTGCCTTGGGCACCAACTGCTCGCCTACGCCATGGGCGGGGAGACCTTTAAGCTCAAATTTGGCCATCGCGGCGGAAACCAACCGGTCCAAGATCTGCAGTCCAAGCTTGTTTCTATAACCTCCCAAAACCATGGCTTTGCCGTCGACCCAGAATCGCTCCCCGCAGATATGGAAGTCACCCATTTGAATCTTAACGATCAGACCGTTGAGGGCATGCGCCACAAGGAACTGCCAGTAGCCAGTGTGCAATATCATCCCGAAGCTGCGCCGGGACCGCACGACGCGCGCTATTTCTTTGGCGAGTTTGCCAAAATGGTGGCCGAGTGCAAATAGCATCTCATAGCGGAAGGGGGGTGGCCAAAGAGTTCCGCTCAAGAGTTTTTTCCACGCCGAAAATGGCCTCTGCGCTGGATCATCGCCAAGCTTTGGATTAAGCTTGGGAAATGTCTGAGACCTCCTTTGTTCATCTGCATCTCCATTCTGAGTATTCGCTGCTGGATGGAGCGATTCAGTTTAAGCCGCTCATGAAACGGTTGCAGGCCATGAACGTGCCTGCTGTTGCTCTGACCGACCATGGCAATCTGTATGGGGCCATCGATTTTTATTCCACCGCCAAAAAAAATGGGATTAAACCCATCATTGGTTGTGAAGTGTATGTGGCACCTGGAGATATGACCGAGCGCTCTGCGCCGTCCCCCTCCAAAGCGGCCTACCATCTCACCCTCCTCTCCCAAAATCTTGAGGGTTATCATAATTTGATACGACTGGTCTCCGCTGCCCATCTGGATGGGGTCTATTACAAACCGCGCGTTGACCACGCCTGCCTTGCGGAGCATTCTCAAGGGATTATTGCCCTAAGTGGCTGCCTCAAAGGCCAAATTAATCAGGCTCTCATGGAAGGCGACCAGGCCGCCGCCAAACAGATGGTCGCGAGTCATATCGATATCTTTGGCAAAGAGAATTTCTATCTTGAGCTGCACGATCATGGTCTCGAGCAGCAGCAGCTTTGCAACCGCAATCTGATCGAACTCTCCAAGCACTTCGATCTTCCTCTGGTCGCGGCGAATGACGCTCATTTTCTCGACCGCTCGGATCATGAAGCGCATGACGCCATGATCTGCCTTTCCACCGCCGCCATGGTCGACGACCTGAACCGCATGCGCTATCTGCCGGAGCTTTACGTGAAAAGCCCAGAAGAAATGCGCGCCCTGTTTTCAGAAGTGCCGCAAGCTTGCGACGAAACACTCCGCATCGCGGAGCGTTGTAACATTGAGTTAGATTTTAAAGCCAACCGTTACCCGGCCTTTCAACCACCGCCTGATTTAAGCTGCCGAGAATACCTCGACCAACTTTGCCGCCAAGGCCTTGAGGAACGATATGGCGAACGTGCCACTTCCGATCCTTCCCTGACTCAACGTCTCGACTACGAGCTGTCCGTGCTCGAACGGACCGGGTTCCTTGATTATTTTTTGATCGTGTGGGATTTTATACGCTTTGCCAAAAGCAAAGGCATCCCGGTCGGGCCAGGTCGCGGTTCGGCGGCCGGCTCCTTGGTTGCCTTCGTTTTGCAAATCACCGACATTGATCCCCTCCGCTTCGGCCTTATCTTCGAGCGGTTTCTTAACCCCGACCGGGTGAGCCCTCCCGATATCGATATTGACTTTTGCCAAAGCCGACGCGGGGAGGTTATTGAATACGTGCGTCAAAAATACGGAGAACGTTCCGTCGCCCAAATTGTCACCTTTCTCACCATGGGCGCTAAAATGGTCATCCGTGATGTCGGACGGGTTCTAGGCATGTCGTATGGCGATGTCGATCGTGTGGCCCGCATGATTCCTACCGAACTGGGCACCCGCCTTACATCGAACGAGACCGATGGCAAGACCGTGCCGGGGGCCATTGATAAAAATCCCGACCTCCGCCAGGCGGTGGACAACGAAGCTTCCACCCGCCGACTATGGGAGCTGGCCGTTCGCTTGGAAGGTTTAACCCGTGGAACAGGTGTTCATGCTGCGGGCGTGGTCATCGCCGATGGCAACTTGAGTGAAATCGTTCCCTTATCGCGTGGCAACGAGGGTGAGGTGATCACCCAATTCTCCATGGGACCCCTGACCGACCTAGGACTTCTGAAGATGGACTTTCTAGGACTTAAAACACTGACCGTGCTGCATGAAGCCGAGCGACTGATTCGACTTCACCAGCCGGAGTTTCAGGTGGACAAAGTGCCTCTTGATGATGCCAACACTTTCGTTCATCTGAACCGTGGAGAAACGGTCGGTGTGTTCCAACTGGAATCTGGTGGCATGGCTTCCCTATGTCGCCGCTTTGGTGTGGAGCATATTGACGACATCGTCGCTCTTATCGCCCTGTATCGTCCGGGCCCCATGGCACTTATCCCTGACTTCATTAAGCGTAAGCGTGGAGAGACGCCCATCGTCTACGACCATCCCCTGCTCGAGCAGGTTTCGGCGGAGACTTACGGCATTATGATTTACCAAGAGCAAGTCCAGCGAGCAGCCAACGTTCTGGCCGGCTACACCCTGGCTGAGGCGGATTTGCTCCGACGCGCCATGGGCAAAAAAGATCGCGAAAAAATGGCCCAAGAACGGCAGCGCTTTATTGCTGGCTGCGACAAGGTTAACAACATTCCCGAAACCCAAGCCAACCGTATCTTTGATTTGCTCGAAAGCTTTGCCGGCTATGGCTTTAACAAAAGTCATAGCGCCGCTTACGCGCTGATCGCTTATCGCACTGCTTTTTTAAAGGCAAACTTCCCGGTCGAGTTCATGTGCGGCCTTCTCAGCAACGAAATTAGTAACACCGACAAGATTGCGGTGTTTGTGGAAGAATGCCGTCGCATGGAAATCCCCATCCTTCCTCCCGACCTTAACCGAAGTTCGCTCACCTTTATGCCGGAGGAACTTGAGGATGGTCGCAAGGGCATTCGTTACGGTTTGGCCGCGATCAAGAATGTGAGCACCGCAGCCATGGAGGCGGCCATCGCCGAACGTCACTCCCAGGGTAACTACCAAAACCTAGAAGACTTCTGCAACCGGCTCGGTCCACAGTTTGCCAGCCGCAAAAACCTCGAAAACTTAGTGAAAGCTGGTGCCTTGGATTTCCAAGGGCAAGAGCGCCCTGTTCTGTTCAGCCGGGTCGAACTAGCTATCGCCTCGGCTACTTCTCAAGCTCGCGACCGGCAAAGTGGACAAGGCTCTTTGTTTGGTGACGACTTTAGCTTTGCGGCTCCCGCCGAAGAGCAAACTGGCGAACTGCCTCAATGGACGCCCAAAGACCTGCTTCTTTTCGAAAAAGAGCTGCTTGGTTTCTACGTGACCGGCCATCCTTTGGAAGACTATCGAGAAGCTCTCGAGGCAGCGGAATGTCATGTCATCGCTAACCTGGCTGATCTGGTTGAACACTGTGACCCCGCCCAATGCGTGCTCGGTGGCAGCATCGCCTCCGTGGAAAGAAAATACGCTAAAAAAGATGGCAAACCTTTCGCCGTCATCATTCTGGAAGACCTGACCTCCACCCTGGAGATAGGCATTTTTGGCCGAGCTTATGATCGATACATGAAGCTTCTGGAAGCAGAGAAAGTCATCCTCGTTTACGGTCGTGTGGAAAAGCGAGACGAGGGTCCGCGCTTTGTGGCCGAACGACTTGAAGAACTTTCTCCCCACGCCACCACGAAAAGAAGCAATGGCCAACATGCCTCGGGCCGGACGCCTCCACCGCCCAAGAAAAAAGCTCCCATCATTCTCACCCTTCGCCCTCAGCTCGATAATGCTGAAAGCTTGACCGAGCTAGCAGGTATGCTCTCCAAATTTCCCGGCGACACCCCGGTTGAGATGGACATCCCTCACCAAACCCGAGGCATGAGCCGGATCCGTCTTGGTGAAAAATTTTTCGTGAAGCCCGGACTCGAGCTACACCAAAGTGTCGCTCCCTGGTTGGACGAAACTGAGGACTAAACCCCGTTCTGGATTCCTCTCATCGGTATGACCTTGTTACGCATGAAAATTTTTCTCATGGCATTTCCAAGCTTTTTGAGCGTGGCATGCAGCTCTGCCGATCCCGTCGCGGCTCTAGAGGACTCCAATAAGTCCGTTCGAGAGCGCTATTCCGACGTGATCTTTCTTACCACGACCGAGTTGGCTAACAAACTGGAGCAAGCCGTGCCTTTGCTCCTCATCGACGTGCGTGCGCCTAAGGAATTTCGAGTCAGCCATCTGCCGGGTGCGCACAACGCTCCGAAGCCCAGCAAACATTTTGCTGACACCCCTCGGGACACCCTCATTGTTGTTTACTGCTCTATCGGAGTTCGTTCTGCACGCGCCGCTCAGCAACTGCAAGCGCTGGGTTTTTCCAATGTCTACAATTTAGAAGGCTCCATCTTTCAATGGGCCAATGAGGATCGTCCGGTGGTCGGCTCTGAAGGGCCGGCATCTGGAGTGCATCCTTTTAATCGTTACTGGGGGCGCTTTCTCAAACCCGAACACTGGCAATGGAAACCCTAAGGTTTTTGCTAGGGTTTTCATAAGGCTCAAGGATCGTTTCCGTTTTTTAATAGACTGAGTCGTGTTGGATAAACGCTGCAAACTCAGAAAGCCCGAGGCCGATCATCCTCCGACCACAACGGGCGGAGGCGTGTAACTTCTTTTTGATGAGCTTTCAGATGCTCGCAGTTGCTTCGGGCATCCGTTTCCCCGTAGCGTTTGTCTGTCCAGGCAATACGTTTTCATCGGGTTGCAACGGGAAGGCAGACGGCCTTCACGGCGATTTTAGACAGACCCCAAATCTCCTGTCAAATATGTTACGGATCGTAACATATTTGGCTGAAATGTCACCTGGAAAGGCTTGCCCGTTTATACACAGGGTCTAAATGAGTTCTGCAATTGTGCATCATTCAATTCGAGTCTTTGAAAAAAATCCTCTCCATTTTTTGCGCCACAGAAATCGTCTTAAGATCGGTTCGATCCACAATTGCGATTAGTGGTCTTGTTGGCTGTTTGATGATTGCATCCCTGACGCCATGGGTCGAGGCCCAGGAATTAGAAAACGCATTGGAAGAGGAGTCTGAGGAGCAGATGCTTTTGCTCATCCGTGAATACCGCATACGCGGCGCCTCTCATTTACCCCAAATTGATGTAGAATCCGCAGTGTATCCGTACCTGGGGCCGGCACGCACGCTCGAAGATGTCGAGAGCGCTCGTGCGTCCCTGGAGGCCGCATATGCGGATGCTGGTCTGAGCACAGTGGTCGTCGAGGTGCCTCCTCAACGTCCACGCCGAGGTGTTATTGTTTTGAAAGTGAGCGAGATGCCAGTAGGTCGTTTGCGGGTTCGGGACGCGGCATACCACGACTTAGAGCGGATTAAATCGCGGGCACAGTCCATGGCTGAAGGTAAAGTTTTAAATTTTAGCGAGGTGAGTGACGATATTGTTGCACTCAATAGATGGCCTGGTCGAACGGTGACTCCAGAACTCAAACCGGGTGTGTTACCAGGCACGGTCGATGTCGACCTGCTTATCGAAGAAGAGTTTCCGTTGAGCGGCACAGTTGAGTTAAATAACCGCTATAGTGCTGATACCACGGAGCTACGACTCAACATGTCGGCCACATACCAGAACCTGTGGCAGCTAGGGCATACCGCAGGTTTTGCTTGGCAAGTCTCTCCTGAAGACCCCAATGAAACGAACGTGCTTTCCGGTTTTTATATTGCTCGCTTTAGTGGTCAAGAAAACTTCAGCCTCCTCTTCCAGGGAACGCTCCAGGATAGTAATGTTTCAACACTCGGCGGTGCTGCTGTGGTAGGGCGGGGAAATATTCTTGGGGTGCGCGCTATCTTTACGTTGCCATCGCGCGAAGGCTTTTTCCACTCGTCGAATTTTGGTTTTGACTATAAGGGGTTTGACCAAAAGATTATGATTGGTGAAGATGAGACAATGACTCCAATCCAATATGTACCGTTCTCAGCATCTTACGGTGCGACCTGGGTGGCGGATCATTACGTGTCAGAGATCAACGCAAGCGTGATCTGGGGCCTCAGGGGCGTAGGAAGTAACGAGTTCCAATTTGATGATAACCGGTTTCGGGCCTCGGGCAATTTTGCGTATTTGAAATTGGATGCTTCCCACCTTCAAAAACTACCAGCTGATTTTCAAGCTTATGCAAGCTTTCAGTCGCAGTGGAGCGAGCGCCCTCTAGTGAACAGCGAACAATTCGCTGGCGGTGGCCAGGACAGCGTGCGGGGATACTTAGAAGCCGAAGCCTTGGGCGATAGCGGCATCACAGGTACATTTGAATTGCGTTCGCCTTCACTGCTCAGCTGGATCCAGGGAGAAGGCAACGAATGGCGGCTTTACGGCTTTGTCGATTTCGGGCGACTCACCATCAATGAAGCTCTCCCGGAGCAACAATCGACCTTTGACCTCGCAAGTGTGGGCGTTGGCACCACTCTTCGGCTCTTCAACCGCATTAACGGCATTATCGATTTTGCTCGTCCTCTGTCCCCCTTGGCCAACACATCAACCGGCGATTGGCGCGTTTTATTTCGCTTATCCGCCGAGTTTTAGTGCAGTTCAGCTGCTAATTTTTGATAGATATGAAATTACTACTTCCTTGCAATTTAAGAATCGGCTTTTGGCTTCTAGCGCTTCATTGCGCCATCACGAGTAGCTCCTATGCTTGGTGGGATAAATCGTATCCCATTCGTCAACCCCTCACGATTAGCACGACCGCGGAAGGTGTAGCCATCCCCGGCACGGCAGGCGATCAGGCTGTGTTAGTACGATTGCATGAAGGTAACTTCAACTTTCTCGCCGCCTCAGACAATGGGGCGGATATGCGCTTCCTAGCAGAGGACGACGAAACACTACTGCCATTTCACGTGGAGAAATTCGACAGCCTTCTTAATGAAGCGTATGTGTGGGTGCGTGTTCCCAATATTGAGCCAGATGTTGAGCGCCAGATTTGGCTCTACTACGGAAATCCTGCTGGCACGGTGGGTGGAAACGATCCCGCCGGCACTTTTGGGGACACGAAAATGCTAGTCTACCATTTCGGCGATCGCGGGGGTATTCCGGCAGATAGCACGAAAAATGGGAACAACGCGACTAATGGTGGCATCACAGTCGAGGGTGGGATTATTGGTTCGGCAGTTCGTCTGGATGGAAACACTTCCATAACGATCCCCACCTCCGATACGCTCACCTGGGAGGCAGGCGGTGAGCTGACTTGGTCGGCCTGGGTCAAGGCATTTGGCGGTGAAGGTCCACAGGCTATATTTCATTACGCGAATGACGGCGATGCGCTTGTGATTGGGATTGAAAATATGGTTCCTTTCATCGACTTGCGGACTGAGGCCGCGGCGCGGAGTGCAAGTGAAGTGCCTCTTAACGAAGGCACCTGGCATCATCTCGCTTTGGTCTCGAGCGGCGGTCAACTGGAGCTCTACGTAGACGGCAAGAGCCACTCACAAATAACCGGCTCGTTGCCTGCTCCCGCCGAGGCGCTCGGCCTTGGCGGGCCCATTGAAGACGTCGAGGGCCTCGGTCGATTTAATGGTGAACTCGATGAGTTGCGGATCGCAAGTGTCGCTTCAACGCCAGCCATGCTGGCCTTTGCGAATATTAATCAAGGCCCTACACAAGACGCGTCGAGGTTGGTGTTTCTCGGTGAAATGGGCGGCGGTCATGGGGGCCACAATGAAGCCTTAGAGCATATGATGCTATTCGGTGATATTGCCGCGAATATGATGTTCGATGGTTGGATCGCGGTTGGAGTTTGCATCGTCATGATCATTTTCGGCTGGGCTGTGGCCTATCAGAAGTTTACTTATCTCAATAGCATTCAGAAGGGGACGGATGCCTTCATGAACGAGTGGAAAAAGCTTTCTAACGATCTTACCGCGTTGGATCACTCTGACTCCGAGAGCGTAAATACGTTCGGCGGGAAAGTGGACAAGGGACTGCTCAAGCATATTCGTAGGTCTCCCCTCTATCATCTTTACCATATTGGCTCCGAAGAGATTCGTCACAGGATCGGGAACGACCGCAGCAAAGGTCTGGGTGCCCGTTCGATGCAAGCCATTCGCGCTGCGCTCGAAACCGGACTGGTCCGCGAGAACCAAAAAATGAATAAGGGCATCGTGTTTCTTACCATCAGCATCGCCGGTGGTCCTTATGTCGGACTGCTCGGTACGGTGGTTGGTGTGATGATTACATTCGCGATCATTGCAAAATCCGGCGAGGTAGACGTGAACTCCATCGCCCCAGGTATCGCCAGTGCGCTTCTAGCGACCACCGCTGGTTTGGTCGTCGCGATCCCAGCTTTGTTCATGTATTCTTATTTGGCTACTCGCATTAAAGACGTTCTTGCTGCCATGCAGGTCTTTATTGACGAATTCATTGCCAAAATGGCCGAGTTTTACCCGCCAGCAAGTGAGCTAGGACTTCAACCGGCGATGGCAACTAATCAGTTTTCACACTCTTCGGCAAACCCGATTAATAAAACCCCGGTGCTTGGGAACCCCCTTGTGACGGGTGACGCCATCGGTATCAAGCCACTTCCCCGAGTTAACCCACGGCAAGCCGCCGCCCAGCGCGAAGCGGAAGCCCGGCTTAGCCAAGAAGATCCTAAGGAGGATTGATCTATGGACGCCGACAACAAAAGCTACGACGATATCAACGTCACTCCGATGGTAGATCTCTACCTCGTCTTGCTACTCATCTTTATTATTATGACCACGGCAGGAGTGCAGGGACTCAAAGTTGACCTCCCGCGCGCCAGTAACGCCCCGGCGATGGGTGGCCCTAAAACCCAAGCGATTACCGTAAACAACGAGGGAAAAATCTTTCTGAATACCATCCCAGTCACGTTGGAGGATCTGGAAAGTCGACTGCAAGAGCACAAGGCATCGGAGCCTGAGTTTCCGGTCGTGGTGCGGGGCGATCGCGAAACCCAGTATCAAGGAATCATGGATGTTCTTGACGTGCTTGGCCGACTAGAAATCACCCAAATTGGACTAGCCACGCAGCCGACCGGCTAACGGAGCATCTGTCCTCACCATTCCCTGTCAACTATTTGCTGTCATGTACGAAGACGACGAAGAAGAAAAGCCCACCTTTACTGAGAAATACAGGAGCCTGCTGGTTGTAGCGGTGCTTTTGGTTGTTGGTGGCGGGCTTACATGGATTCTGATGAAAGGTGGAGACTCAGCCCCGTCGCAACGGTCTGCACCTCAGATGGTGACGATCGTGGCTCCGCCTCCGCCACGCCCAACTCCACCACCTACCCCGGCACCGACTCCTCCCCCGGTTGAACGAGACCTTCCCGAGCCGGAGATGATTATGCAGGACGCGCTTACCGAAGAAGATCTATCCGAGGCACCAGACCAAGATGCCAGTGATGAACCTGAGTCCGAGCCTCTTGGAACCGGTATCGTGGGCGATGGTCCCGCCGATGGATTCGGTTTGGGCCGCAGTGGCGGTGGGGGCATGATCGGTGGTCGCCGCCCTGGAGGTGGTGGGGGAACGCGTTTTGGACGATACGCTGCCATGGTGCAGAACCGAGTTTCCGAAGCCATGCGTTCCCATCCGCAAGTCAAGTCTTCTACCATGCGAATTGAAGTTCGCGTTTGGGCGGACGACACCGGGCGCATTACCCGAGCCCAGTTAGTTAACTCCACAGGCGACCCCTCTTTAGATCGGACCATGCGCGACGACCTCCTTACCGGACTCCGACTAGCCGAGCCTCCTCCGGAGGACATGCCCATGCCGATCGTAATGCGGCTCTCCGCCAGCAGGCCCTGATCAAACCACATCCCATCATCTTATTTACCATGCCAACCGCATCTCTCAAAACCAGCATTAAGTTGTTGAGCATCCTGCTCTTCATGTCCGCGCTTGCCTATGGGCAGGATGAGCCAATACGTGATCCTGAAACCAAAGACGAAGCCTCAAGTGAACCAACCACAGAAACTGTCCAGGTGGATCCTGCTGTGGAAATTCCTGTTCCTCTATCCGCGCTCGACGGTGAAGAGATTACAGAGAGCGTGGAAGTCGTCCCAACAGCAGAAGAAATCGAATCAGCGGGAGAGGTTGACCCTGATGAGCAGGTTCTTTTTGACATCGATATTGATGGCGAGTTGCCACAGCTCACGGAGCCGCCAGAAAGCCTAGGCATCGATTCCCTTGATGCAAGGGCCGAGGACAGCGGGCTGAGCCCGATGCCTTCGGAAACCGCGGTGGTCAATTTAGTCCGCTTGCTCGTCGAGCGTGGCATTTTGACTGCGGACGAAGCCATCATGCTCGAGCGCCGTGCCGAAGAAGAAGCCGAATACGCTCGTCGTCACGCCGAGGCGGTGGCATTCACTCGAGACCGCGTTGTTGAACTTTATGAGGCCGAACAAGAATTGCCTTACTACACCGAGGACGATCTCCGGGTCACCTACGTTCCCGCCACGGTACGCGCACAAATTACTGACGAGCTGCGTGCCGAGGTTTTGGCGCAAGCCAAGGAGGAAGGATGGGCCAGCCCGAGAACTATGCCAGAATGGACTCAGAGAATCCGCCTCTTTGGAGATGTCCGGGCTCGATCGAACAGCACCTTCTTTCCACCTAAGTTTAACGATAACACCGGAGCCTTTCCTGTCTTCAACACGATCAACACCGGTGCGCCTTTTGACGTGTCAGGATTTATTTTCTCACCACAGTTTAACGTGGACCAAAACCGGCAGGCCTTCCAGCTTCGGGTTCGCCTGGGCCTGGAGGCACAATTGGGGGAAGGCTTCACTGGAGGGCTACAACTTGCTACCGGTGGCTCTAACACCCCCGTTTCGACCAACCAAACCTTTGGTCAGGCCAATCAGGGGCAGGGTGGTAACTTCAGCAAATACGATATTTGGCTCGATCGCGGGTTCATTCGGTGGGACGCGCAGCCGCTTGAGAACGTCAACTGGAGTGTGATGGTCGGACGCTTCGACAATCCATTTTTCTCGAGCGATGTCATCTGGGACAGCGATATCGGCTTAGACGGCATTGCCGTTCAAGCGAGTGTTGAGTTGGTGAGAGGCATCAAACCTTTCGTAACCGCAGGGGCCTTTCCAATCTTTAATACAGACTTCAACTTTGCTAGCAATCAGCCGGAGAAATTTCCTAGCGACGACAAATATCTTTACGCAGTTCAGGGTGGCTTGGAGCTGAACTACGAAAACGATTTCTCAAGCAAATTCGCCGTCGCCTACTACAACTTTAGTCGTGTGGAGGGGGTTCTCTCCGATCCGTTTGTGCCTTTGACGGCTTCAGACCGTGGCCCAACAGATAATCGCCGGCCTTCCTTTGCACAGAAGGGTAACACCTACATGCCGCTTCGTGACATTCCGCCGGTTCCAGCGAACAACTTTGGAACAATCAATCAGTTCCAGTATTTCGGCCTGGCTACTCCTTTCGAGGTGCTTGCCGTTACCGGGCGTATGGATTTTCATCATTTTGAACCATTCACCATTTCTATCTTCGGCGAATATCTTACGAATATGGCCTTGGATCTGGAGGAGGTGGATGCCATCGCCGTGAACAATCGAGGGCCGTTAGGACCAGAAGGCGAGTTCGGTGTCTACGAAGGCGGCGGCAATGCATGGATACTCGGCATTGAAGTCGGTCAACCCAAGTTTAGTAAGCGCGGTGACTGGCGCTTTGGAGTCAACTACCGATATGTCGAGACTGACGCGGTTGTGGACGGCTTTGCGGATAGTGATTTCGGCTTAGGCGGCACGAACGTGAAAGGTTACACCGTCTATGGTGGCGTGGCCCTAAGTCCCAATGTCGCTCTTAACGTACGCTGGCTCAGCGCGGACCCTGTGACCGGCCCTCCATTTAGCGCCGACATCCTTCAAGTCGATATTTCAGGCAAATTTTAATCTATGAAAACCGCTCTTTTACTCATTACCATTATCTGGGCACTCGGACTGGATCGCTCGCACGCACAGGGTGATTTGGCCTCGGAAAACACCAAGCTTCGCGAAGCTCTTCGTAATACCACCTTGCAGCTTCGATCGGCCCAGGAGGATGCCGCCATTGCAACGGCTGCCCTAGAACAAAGAGATGCAGAGAACGTGCGCCTGAACGAACGTCTTGAGGAAATCATGGCTGCTCGCATTAGAGAGCAGGACGACACCTCCGCACGTATTAAAGATCTTGAGAATCAGCTCGCCACTGCAAGCAAAAACCTTCAAGCGCTCAGCCAGAATCTACTCAAGTGGCAAAACGCTTACGAGGAAGCCGCCAAAGTGGCGCGGGAAAAAGAAGGTGCCCGTATTCAAGCTGAAATCAAAGCGGCGGCACTCGAAGTGACCGTCTCCAATCTGCAGCGCAGTAATAACGAGCTTTATCAGACCGGCAAAGAGATTCTTGACCGCTATGAAAAATTCGGTCTGGGAACCGCCCTCACGGCTCGTGAACCTTTCGTCGGTACGACCCGAGTACGCCTTCAAACTCTCGTTCAAGACTTCGGTGATAAGCTGGATGATCAACGAGCTCAACCCTAAAAAAACCACTCGTTTCATTCTATGAAAATCTCTACGAAATTTCGTATCGCCCTTGCTCTCACCTTCATCATCTCTGGAAGTCCAGTATCCGCGGAGGAATCCGTGGGACCGCTTGCTCGTATTGGAGATCAAGACATCCCCGCGACCGAGTTGCAGGCGATCCTAGCGACCCTCGACAGCGCGCAAATCGAAGTCATCCGCAACGATCCGCAAGCGCTCGGCATGGTAGTGCGCAACTACCTAATCCAGAAACTGGTGCTCGCCAAAGCGAATGAAGAAAACTGGGAATCCCGGCCGGAAGTGCAGGCTGCCATCGAGGCAGCGCGTGACAACGCCATCGTTGAGGCCTATCTTTCTGCCCAGTCCAAAGCAGACGACGGATACCCGTCTGACGAAGAGGTCGCAACGGTTTATGAAGAAAACAAATCTGCGTTGCGTCAACCTCGCCAGTTTGATCTAGCGCAAATTTTTGTGGC
>DAIRSW010000021.1:25550-26608 GCA_036804205.1 Verrucomicrobiia bacterium
AGAGGCTGAGGCAGCGGCCCGTGCCAAGCTTGAAACAATTCAATCCCGCCTGAGTGGCCAGGATGTCGACTTCGGTGTGATCGCGCGACTACACAGTGATGAACCCGTGAGTGCTGATCGTGGGGGCGAGCTAGGCTTTCTTCCTGAAACACAAATCCGACCAGAAATCCGCGCGGCGGTTTCAATTTTGGAACCCGGACAGATTAGCGACCCCGTCCAACTGGACGACGGGTTCTACATCGTGAAATGCAACGAGATTCGTCAAGCACGCACACCGGAGCTGGAAGAAGTTAAAGACATCTTAGCCCGCCAGATGCGCTTAGAAACCGAACAGGTTAACCGTCAGAACTACATTCTTTTGCTGCTCGGTGAGAAGGCGGTCTCCATTAATGAGATTGCCGTCACAAATTTACTCAAGCAGATAGCAGAATAACTCTTCTGGACTACTTCCACTTCTAATGAAACGCACCGCCTACATAGTAGCACTCTTGAGTGCCTTATTCGTCCCGCACCAGATCGCAGACGGAGGAGATATTCTACGTGGCGGTGCGAAAGTCGGGGAAAATCGTGCCGGCGGCAATCCGGGGGACGCGGTCACTGCGGCTCAGACAGCCCGGATTGTTTCGAATAATCGTGATGCGCTGGCTCGTACTTCCAAGGCGCTCACGGACGCGAGTGCGATGCAGGAAGCAGCCCGCGCAGCGGCGGTGGCGTCCCTGGTCAACAATCTCGGCCCGGATCCGCAGAATGTCCTTAATACGCTCCCTGATGTCCCGGATGGGTTGGCCATCGGGGGCTTGCGGCCACTGCCGGGTGGCCCATGGACGGGGGCTGATGACCCGGTCCAGGCGGGAAATAACGTACGCATCCGCCAGCGCGAGTCTCAAGCACTCCTTTCATGGGAGACTTTTAACGTGGGCCGCAATACCACGCTCACCTTTGATCAAAGCGCAGGCGGCAGCGAACGCAGTAAGTGGATTGCGTTCAATCAGATCAATGATCCTTCTGGCAGGCCGTCGCAAATCCTAGGGCAGATTAACGCGGACGGCCAGGTTTAC
>DAIRSW010000022.1:0-26541 GCA_036804205.1 Verrucomicrobiia bacterium
CCCCGTATTTGGTCTCGACCGGAGCAAATGTCACATCCGCTCCCGCATCGATCAAGTATTGCAAGCCTGCCGGATGCAAGCACTCGCCGGTACCGAAAACAATCGGGCCATAACCGCCGGAGCCATATTGTCCATCCGGATCCGCGCCGTGCTCGATTAGTAAATCGGCGATCTGCTTGCGGTCCTCCCAGGTCCCGTGTTCCTGATACCACACCGCATGAGCAAGGCCTTGATTGAGATCGTGTTGGGTGAAATCTCCGCCCGCAAGGATCTCGCGGATCCCCAGGATATCCGCTGCGCGGGCTGCTTTGGGAATGAGCCCGTGACCTTGAGGGTTCGTCGCAGCAGAGCCGTGCCTGCGGGCCATGGAGTTCACAACACGGATCAGCTCTGACCAATTTTTAAATCCGTATTCCTGCGCGAGCTGGTGTTGTGCCCCGGCCAATTTGAGCTTGGGGGAATTTTTCACGAGCCTCTTGGCCTGCTTCTGCAGATGCTCAAGGCTTGGATTGACCGGCAATTTTTTGCGTGATTCAGGTGTGGAGGCGGAGCCTCCTTTGGGAGCGTTCATAGTGAACCCTTTCTTGATGGGCCCGCAGTCCGCAAAGACGGGCAAAGAAACGGTTCGGATGTAGTGTGTCTGTCAAGGTGGGTTAAACCCTTTCCGCGGACCCGGATGTGCCCAGTGCACATTTGTGTGTTACGCCTTTCCCATTCGGTAGGCAAGGCAATTGTGTTTGGAAGAAGAATGGCGAGGGTCAAGCACCGAAGGGAATTCCGGCGGGTTGATTGATTCTTTTTCATTCTTTGATCCAACATGTAAGCATGACATTGAGTGGTACGTCATCTCACGGAATTGCCTCCCGATTGGTTTGGAGCTTGTTCCAAACGGCCCAAGACGTCATCAAATCCTTTGCATAGGGTGGGTGAAAGCTTCAATTCCTCCATCATCGCTGTGGCAACGCGACTGAGACTTTTGCCTCCATCAACTGCGGCTCCATTCCAAAATACGACAAGCAAATCGCAACACGGATAGGCAAGCCCGATCCCATGATCATTTCCCCCGGCCATCCAGGAATGGGTATCTATCCTGAGCTCTGCCCAATTTTTTGATGTGTCTCACCAGGCGATCCCTTCTGCGCTCCGACTTATGATTGCTGCGGTTTGCCTTGACCAAACAATGGTCTGAGCGAAGGTGACGAGAATTTTTCACCATATGATCACTAGTGTTTTTCTTATTATCTTTGCCCTGGCCAGTGCGGCGGGGGGAACCATGGGCTACATCAAAGCCGGAAGTCGTGAGTCGCTGATTGCCGGGGTAGGTCTGGGAGCAATTCTGCTCATCGGGGCGGTGCTGCATTTTCAATCAGGCAACACGCTTAAGCTGATTGGCTTGGTGTTGGGTCTCTTGGCCTCGGTTGCTGCAGCCGGGCGCTTTTTGCCCTTGCTACTGCAAGAAGCAAAAATGCCGGCAATCATGATGGCACCGATGGGTATCGTCGGGGCGGTGCTGTGCATCGTGAGTCTTATTCAAACGATCCGTTCTCAATGAAGCAGCCTCGCATGCGCTTGGCAGTGTCCGGCCTGTTCCTCACAAGCTGCGTCATCGTCAGCTTGGTCCACGGGCAGGACCTTAGCACAGAAACACCTTCCGTGACGGAAAGCACGGACCACATTCAGCCTCGGGTTGCCAATGAGCGGACCGTATTTCAATACGAGGTGCGTAATGAGCAGGGGGATATGGAGCCGAGCGGTTTTTCCCAAAAACAGGTGGTGCAGAGTCATGAGCTGGACGGGCAAACCATCTTTCGAGTGCGGATCAGTGACTTCGATAATGTGCTGGACAACTTAGCCAGCTTGTTTTCCGAAAATGATGCGGTGTTTGTCTGGGAATATTTCGACGAACACGGCAGCTACCACTGGGTGGAGGACGAAACCGCACCGGGGCCGCCGGGTGCCCTGAGCGAGTTCGAGTTGAGCTTGCCTTACCCAACCACCGTGGGACATCGCTACACAGCATTTGAGGATGAGCACGAAGTCCTGTCCTTATCAACTTCGGTCACCGTTCCTGCAGGCACTTTTGACGCGGTTGTTTACCAAATAACCTACTCGAGTGAGGAGCCCCAATCTCGGGAACTCTTCTATCAGGTGCCAGGCTTAGGGATGGTGAAATGGGAATCGTTTCTCCAAGTGCCGACCGGCTGGGAACTCCAAGAAGTCGAGTCGCTCACGGAAGTCCCAACTCGGACATAATAATCACGGCGCATGACATCGGGCTGGGGTCGTTTCTAAATCCGGGTGGACACAGAGTAGGCGTGGCCATCTAGGCCTTCGAGTTCGCAGAGGGTGGTGATGTGGGAACGAATTTTTTTGAGGGCCGCTGGCGTGTATTCGACAATGCTTGTTCGGCGCTGAAACTGGTCCACGGTGAGTCCCGCGAAGGATTTGCCGGCTCCGCCGGTCGGCAGCTCGTGGCTTGGGCCGGCCAAATAATCGCCTGCGGCAACCGGAGAGATGCCACCAACAAAGATCGCTCCGGCTGTGGTGATTGAGCTGATTGCTGCTTTAGGTTTTTGCACCGCCAAGCTGAGATGCTCTGGGGCAAACTGGTTAGCAATTTCGAAAGCTTCTTCAAGCGTTTGAGTTTGCACCAGCAGGCTGGCGTTGTTGAGCGAACCCTGAAGCTGCTGAGTGCGTTGCCGTGATTGAAGCTGCTTTTCGATCGCGCGTTCTACATTATCAAGAAGCTTGCCGGAAGGACTCACGACCACGGCGATGCTATCGGCACCATGCTCGGCCTGCGCCACCATATCGGCAGCCACCCAGTCCGGCTCGGCCTGGCCATCGGCAATGATCATAATCTCGCTGGGGCCAGGCAATAAATCGACGGCTACCCGGCCAAAGACTTGCCGTTTAGCCTCCATCACGTAGGCGTTTCCCGGACCAAAGATCTTCTGCACAGCGGGGATGGTGGCTGTCCCGACGGCCATAGCGGCAATCGCTTGGGCTCCACCGATTTGAAACACCTGATGCGCCCCTGCTAAATGGAGGGCGGCTAACAGCGCTGGATTCAGCGGCTGTTCCGCGTGACTCGGGGTGCAGACCACAATCTGAGGAACCTGCGCCACCGCGGCTAGGGTAACGGTCATGAGGGCCGTGGAGACCAAAGGCGCACTGCCGCCCGGCACGTAAATGCCTACCCGGTCGAACGCCGTGTAGCGTTCCCCCACCTTGGCTCCCTCGGCGTTTTTTTGGCTCCAGCTTTTGCGGAGACTAGCTTCTGCAAACTGCTGGATATTCTGATGCGCATATCGCAAGGCGTCCTTTTGTTTCTCGGGTAAACTTTTCCACGCCGCTTTGCATCGTTCGGGATCAATGCGCAACTGGTCAGCTTGCAGTTCTGGCCCACCGAACTTTGTAGTCCAATCGAGTAACGCTTGGTCGCCGGTTTGCTCAAGGGACTGCAGAATCTCAGCAACAGTGGATTGCACTTCGGGGCGTGGAAGGTAGCGTCGATCCAAAAGCAGTATCTGCTCAGAAAAGTTTGTATCGGTGGTCAAGATTCTCTGCATGTGTTGGTGTTACGATCAAGCGAGGGTTCTGGCAATGAGAAAGAGGGCCACTTTGTTGGTTGATGATTGTTCCTGTTGAGCTGAGCGTGAGTGAAAGATGAGTGATTCTGAAATTAATGAAGAAACCGTGTTAGCCGCGCTAAAGGATGTGAAGTTTCCTGGTTTCCAACGCGACATTGTCAGCTTTGGTTTTGTGAAAGAAATACGAACGGTCAACCGCGATGTGGCGGTGCTGCTCGCGGTGCGTAGTTCGCGCGAAGGCGCTGCCGAACAAATTTTGGCCGAGGCGCGGGCGCGACTACAATCCATGCCGGGCGTCGACCAAGTGAGGGTGCAGCTTGAGACCACTACCCCACCCACCACGACGGTGAACACTGTGGCGAATAAAAAAGGTCTTCCAGGCGTTCGGCGCATCATTGCTGTCGCCAGCGGCAAAGGGGGGGTTGGCAAGTCGACTATTGCCACGAACTTGGCTTGCGCATTGTCAGAACAAGGGGCCGCGGTGGGTCTGTGTGACCTGGATATCTACGGACCGAGTGTTGCTTTGATGATGGGCAATCGGGATGAACTGGTGCAGAGTCCGGAGAACAAAATCCTTCCGGCACGTTGTTACGGCATGGCATTTGTCTCCATGGGCTTAGTGCTCGAAGGCTCGGCGCCCGCTTTGCTGCGCGGTCCTATGGTGACTCGAATCACGCGGCAATTTCTACAGGAAGTGGATTGGGGTCGTCTCGATTATCTGGTGTTGGATCTTCCTCCCGGCACGGGAGATGTTCAAATTACCGTGGCACAAACGCTTGCGGTGGATGGAGTTGTGCTGGTGACCACACCACAAGAGGTCGCCTTGAGTGATGTTCGCAAAGCCGCAACGATGTTTCATAAGGTGAATACTCCCATTGTGGGACTGATTGAAAATATGAGTTACTTTCTGTGCCCTAATGATGGCAACCGCTATCATATTTTTGGGGAGGGCGGAGGAAAGCGGGAGGCCCAGCGCTTGCAGGTCCCTTTGCTTGCCGAGGTGCCGATAGAACTGGGGGTGAGCCAAGCGGGTGACCGTGGAAAGCCAATCGTCATCTCAGATCCCTCGTCCGCTTCGGCAATGGCGCTGTATGCAGCTGCGGAGAATTTGAAAAAGGCCTTAAGCGAACATGCCTAGGGCAGCCGGAACATTACTTTTAAAATATGCATCGGACAACAAACATGAACCGTTACCTTTATGGGAAAATTTGATTTGAAAGTTTGTGTTCATGAATCTACCATGCGTTAATGTGCTTCAGGGTGGCTGTATAGGGGTGGCCTCATTATGGTCTCATAAAAAAGCAAGACAACGCGAATGGCTGGCGTAGTTCGAGTCGACATTTAGGGTTAACGCTTTTTTGAGTCAAAATCTGTCACTACACCATGAGTAAACTTCCCAAAACCTCGGCTTGCGATCCATCGGAGCTCCTAAAAAATTCCGCGCTCTACAAAGAATTCCTTGCTGAGCGCGAAGAAATTTTGCGCCACAAGTGGATCGAGAGCGAAAAGGAAGGTCAAGACATCGGCTTCGAAAAGGCGCTTTTGGATTGGATTGTGAAATACCGATCCTCATGGAAGCATACCCGGCCACGCGAAATGATGCGTGCCCAAACTGAAGTGCAGCTTCAGCAGTGATCCGGCTCGAACGCTGACGCTGATTGTCCGCCTCGGTTCAGAGCATAAACGGTCAGGCCTATTTTCAAGCGGTGTCTTATTCGCCGACCGATGGGGTTATTTCTTTTGTGAGAAAAACCAAGCACACAGGATCGCCACGGCCACAATCAGGCCTCCAAGGATAAGAACTGGACTCATAGCCATGGGTTGAGTTATAGATCAAAAGCCCGTCTTTTTCAAGCTCGTACCTTGTGGTTGAGCAAGAGTCTGGAGTTGATGCAGCTCCTTAGCTGTGAGTAGACGTGCAGCTCCGGCTGGCAATTTGCCGAGGGTCAGCGGACCAAGACGCTCCCGCTTCAGGCGTTTGGTCTCGTAGCCAAGCCGAAAAAGCATGACCCGAATCTGCCTTTTGATGCCTTGCACAAGAATAATCCGCAGTGTGGTGGGAGTATTGAGAGCCACACGTTTGGCCCGAGCCAGCTTCCCTTCGATGAGAGTCCCTTTGAGTAAACGCGGCAAGTGTTTGGCGTCGAAAGATTTATCCACGCTAACCAGATATTCTTTTTCCACATCATTTTTTGGGTGGGTCAAGCCGTGGATAAAGCTCCCATCGTTGGTCAGCAGCAAGAGCCCTTCGCTATCTTGGTCCAACCGGCCTACATAGCGTAAGCCTTTCCAGTCGTCGGAGAGATAGTCGTAAATGGTTCGCCTGCCCTTTTCATCGGCAGCGGAGCATATCGCGCCACGCGGTTTGTGGAAAAGCACATAGATGGGGGCGATGGGCGCAACCTTCTTGCGACCTACCTGCACCAGGTCTTCCGGACCAACTTTTGTGGCCAGTTCGGTGATGACTTCGCCATTCACTCGCACGCGTCCAGCGGTGACCAACTCCTCACAAGAACGTCTCGAGCCGAAGCCTGCTTTGGCAAGATATTGGTTAATGCGCATGGCTTTTCACCGTCGACCACTTGCAAAAAGTGCCCTGGTTGTTTGAGACTAAGGTTGCCTTTGGGCGGAGCCAGATCAGCTCTGCCCAATAATGCCAAGCTCCGGAGTTGATGCTAGGATAAAGCCCAATACGGACACGTCCAGTCCGCCTGAGAGCAGCCTACTATTCTTCGGGCTTAGTTTTTGGCAAATTCAGAGCCGTGCGGCCTTCTTGATATTGGCCACGTTTCTTGAGCAATTCAACGCGCTCAAAACGCTTGAGCACGTTGCGCTTAGCCTTGATGGCTCCGGACGATTTGAGACTAGGATGTTGAGACATAACAAAAGAATTTAAAGGATCGGTAGAATAACAGAGAAATCAAAGGACGCAAAGCTTTTCTCGGCCCAGGCTCAGACACTCAAAAGTGTTAGCTTCCGCCTCGCCTGCTGGAGTCCCGCCTGTAGGCCGCAACTCTCACAAGACCGGCTGAAGCCGGGACTTCAACGATCAATGCTTGGGGGCGCGGACCATGGCGGCGTCGTTTTTTTCTTTGTGCTCGCGAATCATCCTAGAAGAGACCTCACCCACCATCTCCTCCAGAAGCAGGCGAAGGTGGCTGCCTTGACGATAATCGCTCGGCGCAATGTGTTTCACCCGATCGGCGTGCGCCGAGAGTTGGTAACACTTCCGAAAACTGGTCCGACTTTCATCCGTGGTGTTGTACACCGCGATGGCTTGACCTCCAGCTTTGCGCATGACGGTGAAGCACGGCACGTCGGTCGGGCCGTCCCCAACATAAACCATATTCTCAAAAGGAATCGGTCGCATCTCGGTGGGCATGTGATCGTTCACATCCTCTGTCACATCAAGAAGGCCTTTGTTGATGCGGAACAGATATTGCGTTTTTTGGGTATGACTAATGACTCGTTTGGGAAATGAGATGCGGCCTTGTTCGTCCTCCGCAAACTCACAACCAAAAGAGGCGCGGAGGAATGGCGCCAACACACTCCCATCGATCAAGGCTTTAAGCCCCGAGGAGATGATGTAAAATTCGACCTGGATTCCCAAAACCTTGGCCTCTTCACTGAGCAACCGGCTCCCGCGAGGTCCGAATTCCTCAAACATTTCCGGTAAACCAGGATACAAACGCATTTTGTGGCCGAGCTCTTTCAACCGGGCATTGGTTGGTGGATCAACCGAGAGATAATCAAGCAGCGCCTTCATATAGGCCAGCTCGTTATCGTAACCTTGCTCGCTTACCAATTGGGCGCAGCGAGCCCAAAATTTCTTTCCATCAATCCCAAACTCAGGAAACAGCACATCATCCTGCATATAACAGGGACTCAGTGTTTGATCGTAATCAAAAACCAGAGCAACGGTGTTTTGAGTGAGTCCAGCCATAAAGTGGAATTGACGGAGCGTTGATTAGCGACTCAAAAATGAGGGCAGAACTAAGCCAGGGTCCCGGCGGTCGGTTCCACAACCTTAGCCGAGAACAGCGGTAACAAATGTTGCACGCCAAGCTCTGACAGACTGGCCACTGCAAAGTCGGCTTCGGAAAGCTGTTCGAGGTCGTTGGTCGTGGCGACCGCCACCACCTTCATGCCTGCGGCATGAGCGGCTTCGATGCCCACCAAAGCATCCTCAATGACCACGCAAGCAGCAGGAGCACGACCAATCCGTTGGGCGGCTTTCAAAAAAACCTCGGGATCTGGTTTCCCCTTGCTCACATCCTCGGCGCTAATGATTCCGGTGAAAATGCCCTCCAAGCCCAGGGTCTCCAGCGTTGTCTCGATATTTAAACGGTGCGTCGACGAACCAATGACCCGAGGAATACCCGCTTCGCGCAAGCTACTTAGAAATTCGGTGACTCCGCGCAAAGCCCAAATGCCCCGCTCCTGCACCACCTCACGGTAAAGTTCCTCTTTCCTAAGAGAAAGCTTTCGAATCTCCTCCGGATCATGCGTCCAATTGAGAAGGTGGGGAATGATCACCTCATTCTTCATTCCAAACCCTCGTTTAAAATGATCCTCTGGCAGCGACAGGCCGGTCTCCGCGGAAAGCCGTTCCCAGCTTGTTTCGTGATGCTCCGACGAGTCAATCACAACCCCGTCCCAGTCAAAAATGACCCCTAAATCTTGTAGTTTCATACCTTCACTGTCCTTGCTGTGGCTTCTAGGTCAAATGGCCTCTTCACTTTCTGCCGGGCTCGGTGGGGCATCCTCGGCATCCTGCGAATCAAGCCGCTGCAGACTCGGCAAGCCGTAAACCCTTTGGAGTTCTGGCGCAATGGCTTGCACTTGCTCCACATCGAGAAACAACATCCCGGGTTCCCCCGCGAACTCGATCTTATGAAACTGGCCTTCTGGCTCTTGAATCGCGGCGGCAGCATCCACGAGAGAGCGAATTCTTTGTCCGTTGATGTGAGTCACTTGATTGCGCGGGATGTCCTCATAGCCAAGAGTCAAGGGACTGGGTAAAAGCTGACTAAAGATGACCACCCGCTCACTGGGATCCTCGAGGAGGTCTTCTTGGTTTTCATAAAGATACACAAACTCCAGCGGCGCACGTTGCTCCCAACCGGCCCCCCATTCTCTGAGATATGTTCCGGATAATTCCTGTAAAACCAAGCCGCCCAACACGACATAGTCGGGAGGTGTATCGACCACATAGGGAGGAATATTATAGTCATTGGGGTCGCGACGCGCCAATTCGAGTGAAAGCTCCCGCAGTTCGCCCTCTCTAAGAATGCTGAGCGGAAGCATGTCTCCCACGTAGCCAAGCGTCGAAAACACGTAACCCACCTGCAAAAGACCGTGGGTGGGGTCGAGAATGTTTCCTTCCGGACTCACCTCGAAATCTCCAACACGTAAGAGCACATCGCCAGCTTGAATTCCGGACAGATCCGCGGAGCTTCCTTTTTGAACTTTGGAAATAAGAATGCCCCCCAACACATCTTCGGCTCCCACAAACCGCCGCAGCTGTGGATCCCGTAGTGCAGCGTAGCTGATGCCAGCACGCGGGAAGCCTTGATAGACCCCGTCGGAAGCGTCCTGCAAAAAATGTTGGATAATCGGAGCCGCAACCAAATCTAAAGCTTGCGAGCGTGTATCGTATCGCATCATTAATCCGACCAGCTGACCTTGCTCATTTAACACGGGCAAGGAGGTGCTCCCATCACGTGACTGCAAAGGGGCAGCCACACGGTAGAGCAAAAAGCCAACCTTATCGACCACGTAAGCCCCTACCTCAGCCGCGGCCAAACGACCGGGTGTCACCGCCAAACTTCCGGTGGACTCCAATTGCAAAATTTGCATAAAGTCTCCGATTGACGCATCCGACGCGAGACTCACGGTGGCCATGCCCTCCAAAACGCTAGCCCGTTCCGGTCGGAGCAATGCTAAGTTTGCTTCGTAGTCTATCACCTCAACCTGCGCGGGTGATCTCTGTCCGTCCACAGCACGTTCTAGCTCCACAAAAATAACATCCGCCAAAGAAGAGGCGGTTACCATAACCATGCCGTTTTCTAAAGCCACCCCGAGAAAACGGTTGGTGCTGGGGTTACGCTTGTTCCAAGGCCGATAAAAATCCCAGCCTTGCGTGGTGGCGGTCACCCAAAGCACCCCGGCCTCGGCGGCTGAGCTGGGGGTGGCCACCTCGGCTGGCGTGGCGGTCATGGGCATGACCACTTCTTCAGACTCGGTCGCTTCCTCTTCACCGGGGTCTTCGAACTGCGCGAAACCCAAAGTGCATCCTCCGAAAAGCAGAACCAAAAAAAATGTTTTAAAATTGCTCGTCATCATACAGGTAAAATAGGATTTATTGAGGTGGCCACGGAGCGATGTAGGATTCTTCGGTGACACCATAGTTTTGCAAAATACGAGGACGCGCCTCTTGCACGGCGGCCGTCTCTAAAACCAAGGGGCGACCTTCGCCGACCAGTTCGATCACACAAAATTCTTCGGCGCGTTCAAGCGCTTCGGCTAAACCGGCCATACTCGTAATGGTCTGGCCGTTCACGCTATCTACCACTCCCGGGGCTAAAGTGCTCAAAAAATTATTGACCGGATCGGCCAGAACCGCAGAAAGCACAACCACCTGAGATCGCTCGACATAAATTTCATCATCAAGAAAGCGTTCATAAAAATAGCGCTCCCGCAGCCCCTCGAGACGATACGACCGCATCAGGCCGTTGTCCAAAGGCTGAAAGAGAAGACCACCATACAGAAGAAATGAAGGCCGACCTTCATTCGGGTTAGCCATGATTTGAGCCGGCCAAATACTCTTTAAAGGAAACTCCACCTGCACCGACTCAGACTCCCGCAAGACCTTCGCTTGCACCACGTCGCCCACCTGCCTCCTCTCGACCACTTCCTCCAGCTGAACCAACATGCCTTCCAACTCAATCAACCCGTCCGCAGTGACCGGAAGTCCCTCAATTTCCAGCAAAACATCACCCACCTGCAAAAAACCATCTGCCGATCCGGTGGCCATCACTTTACTAATCATCACACCTTTTCCGTCCTGCTCCAGTCCTAGAGCAGCCCGCATGGCCGGATTGCGTAGTGCGAAGGTTCGAATGGCGAGGTCGGGGTAACCATCATACTTACCGGTTGCAATGTCTGCCAAAAACCGCTGCACCACTGGGGTGGGAATCATGTAACCCACGTTTTGAGCCACATCCCCACGAAAACCCTGGAAAGCTACTCCAACAACCAAACCCTCCTGCATTACTGGGCCGCCGCTATTTCCCGGATTGATTGCAGCATCGATTTGAATCGCCAAATGAGCGTCCACCTCAGAATGAGAGTATGGCTGAAAATCGATCCGACTCACCACCCCACGGGTTACCGAATAACGTTCGCCGCCCACCGGATACCCATAGGCTTGAACGGTTGACTCAATCAACGGAATCCCTCCAAATGGCAGTGGCACAGCGTTTTCGAGAAATGCCGCATCGACAGGCTTAATGACTGCGAGATCCGAATCGTGCCCGGCAAACTCCACCTCGGCCACATAACGATTCGGATCGCCTTCGCGATCAATTGCCACAAAAGTGGCATGACTGATCACGTGAGCATTGGTCATAATCCGCAAGCCATGCGCTGTCTCCACCACGAAGCCCGCTCCAACTCCTCTCTGGATCCCGCTGGGGTTCCATGGTGTTTGAAAATTTGGAGGTTGAGAGGTGGTCAGAATCCGCACCAAGCTCTTGCGAATATCAAATTCGCGCTTGTTGACCGGCTCGGCGACATTATCCTCTTGGGCAAAAGCCGGGAGCGATAAACAAACAACGGTGATTGGTAGGACGAAGCTCCTCAGACTTCGAAGCGCATATCGAGCATGAAACATGCTTATAATGTGGGGGTAGCTCGCGAAGAACGCAAGCTTAGGTCTTTTTTGTTGTTGCGGTGTCATGTGGGGTCTGGGCTAACCTAGTAAGTTGTGCATAAGTTTATACGGCACCAAACCCGATTTAGATAACTGTCGCAGGCTCGCGCGACTGGTTTTGTTCATCAGCAGCCGCTGGATCCAGCGTGCACGGAACACTCGGGGCTCAAATGCCGCCCGGCTCAGTCGATGAAACCTCGCCAGAGACTCGGGCCACCGGCACTGGCTTTGTGAATAAGCTAAGAGTGGCTCGGTGGCCAAGGCCGCACTTTCGATGGCCATGCTCATTCCGTTGCCGGCCAGCGGAGGAATCATCTGCCACGCGTCACCAATCACAAACATTGAAGGCTCCGGCGGTGACACAAAATCCAAATGAGACACCGCCGCAAAACTTTGGGGAATCAACTCGGCCTTCTGTAAACGGTCGGCAACCCAATCCAAGCGATGGTTTCTCAGCAACTCATCCCAGGCTTTGCCACCGGGGATTTTGTCAGCGCGAAACAAACCGCTCACATTCACCCAATCGCCTTCGACACGACAGATGCCGAGATACGCCTTCTCGCCCACATGCAACTCCACATCTTCCCAGAGCGGCACCCCATGAAAATGCATCTTCACGGCAACCCACCCGGCCGCTTTCGCTTTGCGACGTCCGGTTGCCACCACCACCCCCTCGGCGCGTAGATCACCCGTGTAGCGGTGGTGCGTGATGAGTTTTCCTCCCAGCTCCACAAACTTCTCTGCAAGAACGGCGTCCATCCGGAAGCGGGACAAGGCGAGCGCCGGTTTGGGCAATGAAAAGTTGTTGCGCTCCGCCTCGCTCCAGCACCAGCAGACCCGGTGTGCTTGCCGGCCTTCCGCCCGCAGAAAATTTAGGCCCAAGCGCTCCAGCAAGCCGCCATCTCGAGGCGAGAGAAATTCACCGCAAACCTTGTGGCGAGGATAGGCCCCCGCCTCATAAACCACCACCGGCACACCTTGGCGTTGAAGCAAAATCCCAACAGTCAGGCCAGCCAAGCCGCCACCGACCACGGTAACCATAGCCGGGTTCATAAGCGGGACACCGCCTCCCGCCATGCCGTAAACCTGAGCACCCCGCGAAAGGTGGCTTGATCCTCAGCCTGCCAACCAGGAAAAAACTTAGGCAACTCGCCCCGCCGAAAACCGGCTTGAATACTTAAACACCCATCGTGCCAAGTCACCGGGTGCATGCCGCCAAGGCGAAGCAAAGCAAACTGCCAGCGATGCACCGTGAACCTCGCCGGATCACACGACAGAAAGGCGCGCGCAGAATGCGGAATGCGCGCTCGCAACTCAGTAAACTCCGCATCCTTTAAGTGGTGCAAAAACATATTAGCCACCACGAGGTCACATTCCGGCCAGGTGGTGGTTAGCACATTCCCTTGCCGCCAGCGGCAGGCAGGGTCAATTCCTGGCGGGGTGGGGATCATGTCCAGACAAGTCCATTCCCATTGAAAAGCAGAGGATCGCGTGACCTGACGAAACAGGCTATCGTCTCCAGCGCCAAGTTCCAAGACCCGGATGGGAGATGCACTTAGCTGCCTTCCAACCCGGTGAATCGCGGCACGCATCCAGGCGTGACTCCCAATAATCGCGTTGATCACCCGGAGCTCCTTCCGGTTTTGTTGAGCGCCTGGATCGTCCGGCGCCAACGAATCCAAAAGCTCAGGCTCCACCACGCGTGATTTCATGCTATAAGTTACGACCGGACAACCCTCAGTAGACATCGGCGATCCTTTTGACAAGGCTATGCAGCCAGTCCTGAACCGCTGCGCTAGGAAAAAGCCCGGGCTGCATGCCGTTGCGGATCAGGCCAACCGCACATCCCGTTTCCGGATCGGCCATGCCCAACATGCCACCGGCACCCGGGTGCCCAAAACCTTTGCTGAACGACCCGAGCGCCAAAGGGCTGTGCACCATCAAACCCAGGGCATATCGAGTGGGCACACCCAAGACCTTATCAATTTCTGGGGCCGGCGCGCCCAGAACTTCTTGAAGCCAACTCAAACCCAAGCAATCCGCCATCAAGTGCATATAAAATTTTGCGAGGTCTCGCGCGGACCCGACTGCCCCAAAGGACGGGTTCAGGATTTCCATCGTCCCAGGTAGGTTGAGGCTGGTCGGAGAGTTAAGGCCACTCGGGCTTTGGAAGGTGCGCTGAGTGAGCGAGTCTGGCTTGGCAAAGCGCGAATAAAAAATCCGATCGTGCTCACTATCCGAAAGCGCCCTTGGAGCACGTAGTGTGGCCGGCACAGAAGAGGCGTGCCCAAAGCTTATATCCAAGTGATACGGACCGCCAATCTGCTCCTGCCAGACCTCTTGGAAGGATTTTTTCGTTAAGGCTTCCACGGTGTGTCCGCACAAGAAGCCAAAGGTGCGTGCATGGTATCCATGGGCACTGCCAGGAGTCCAAACCGGTTTCTGTTGGGCTAAAGCCTCTCCGACGCCTGCCCAGTCGGTAATGCTCGGCACCGGTGGATCCAAAACCGGCAATCCGGCTTCATGTGCCAAAAGCTGTCGAAGAGTAATCGAATCCTTCTCCTGCTGCCCAAAGGCGGGCCAGACTTCAGCGATGCAATCATCAAGTCTCAGGCCTGCTTCATGCCAAACCTTAAGCAAGGTCCAGGCAGCCAAAGGTTTGGTGGCCGACCAAAGCCAAGAAATTGTATCAACCTCCCAGGCGCTGTCCGGATTGGCGTGCCCGTGGGCTTCGGAAAACATCTCCTGGCCATCCTTCCAAACACTGAGAGCCAACCCTTCCTC
Source organism: Verrucomicrobiia bacterium (assembly GCA_036804205.1). GTDB lineage: Bacteria > Verrucomicrobiota > Verrucomicrobiia > Chthoniobacterales > CALDSX01 > DAIRSW01. The sequence goes on from DAIRSW010000022.1 coordinate 14,311, forward strand.
CGCCTGCTCAAGCCCCTCAAAAGCCGGATGCTGAAGCCAACTAGGCGTTGGACTTGCCATCAAGCCGGACAGGCCGCCACCAGGTTGAGAGCATCGAGTTCTTCGAGGAATCGCTGGTTTTCGTGAGGACGCCCCACTGTAACCCGAATCCACTCCGGCAATTTGTAGCCTCGCATGGCGCGCACGATGACTCCTTTTTGCAAAAGCGCCTTAAAAACAGCATCACCATCCCCAACCTTGACCAACACAAAGTTGGCATGACTCGGAACATACTCCAGCTCCCTTTGCGCGAGAGCTTGTTCGAGCTTGGCGCGTTCCTCGGTCACCAGGCTGACACTTTTTTGAATGTGCTCATCATCGTCGAGGGCCGCCAAAGCGGCCGCCTGGGCCATACCATTGATATTAAACGGCTGGCGGGTGCGCTGCAAAACTTCGATCAAGGAGGTTGCGGCCATCCCGTAGCCCACCCGCAGAAATGCCAATCCTTGCACCTTCGAGAAAGTCCTCAGCACCATCACGTTGGGGCGCCCTTCTCTCACGTACTTTAGAAGATCCGGTGGCTTTGGCAAAAACTCGTAATAGGCTTCGTCAAAAATCAGAATTACCTCTTCGGGCACCGCTTCCACTAATGCATCGAGAGCCGCTGGTTCAACGATGGTGCCGGTCGGGTTGTTGGGGTTCGCCACAAAAAGCTGCCTGGTATGAGGCGTCACCGCCTGGGCCATCGCTGGGAGATCGTGAATAAAATTAGGGTCAGCGACTTCCACCGTCTCTGCTCCGAACAAGGTGGCCATAAGTTTATAAACCACAAACGCGTGATCAGCCGTGATAACCTGACGTCCGGGTGAAAGAAAGCCGTGCCCCATCAGCTCGATGATCTCGTTTGAACCATTGCCAATCACCATGTTTTCGCGTTTGAGACCATGTTTGGTAGCCAGTGCTTCGCGGAGATAATAGCAGCCGCCGTCCGGATACACATGTGCGCTGGCGGCAGCACGTTGCATGGCTTCCACCGCTTTAGGCGAGGGGCCGAGAGGGTTCTCGTTGGAAGCGAGCTTAATAATGTCCCCCGTTCGAAGCCCTAGTTCGCGAGCGACATCTTCGATAGGTTTGCCTGGTTCATAAGGAACCAAGTCGTGCAGCCAGGAGTGTGCGTGTTGCCACATAAGGTGAGGAATCTTGCAGCCTCCAAGGCGTCTGGCAACTAAGAATCCTGAACCTGCCAGCGCGATTTTGTCGTTTAGGATACTGGCTCGGCGAGCAAATCGTTGTCGTGCGCACGCTGGAGTAAAATCGCGTCGAGGCTCCGTTTAACATTCGCCGGTGGTATTTCCACATCACGACAGAAATGGAATTGCGCGTGCTCCAAGTCGAGCAAAGGACCTAGTGCCTCTTCGCCGGCGCTATCTTGGGAAAAAGCTCCGGTAACGCGGCCGTGTGAGAAAAATATAAAACCGAAGCTCGTGCCGGCCGCCAGCATCAAGCGGCCCGTGCTGTGCGAAATGGCAAAAAATTGCAACAAGTCCGGCGTTCGCAAGCGATCAATCAAGCCCACAAAAGCCCCACGGCCCCGAGGCTTTTCAGCTCCGGTCAAAAGGCGATTTGCTTGAATGGACTCGACCAGGTGATCGATCATCATCTTAAAAACATCGCCTGAAAACGGTTTGGGAAGAAGCGGATCAAGCCCCAAATTTTCGACGGATAAGTCGCTCGGTTCACGTCCGGAGATAAAGAGTGTGCGCAGGTTGGGATACAAAACTCGAAGCCTATCTCGCACCGCAAACCCGTTCTCCTCGGGAAGAAAAATGTCGGTAATTAGTAGGTCGACGCCTTGCATTTCTTCAACCGCGATCGGCACATCCTGACTGTTCGTGACGCCGGCTAGCTCAAAAGTATCGCCATGATGAGTCTTTTCCACCAACAAAAGCATCAGCATGTCGAGGACGTCACTTTCGTCGTCGACCAACAAAATCTTAATCATCCTCTGATGAAACTTAAAACATTAAGGGATGTCAAGCGTCTTCTTTTTAAAGGCGTTCTTCCATGCTGCCACCGCTTTTACCTTGAGATCCCTCTCGAGGATCCACGCCTTTCACAAAGGATATTCCTTGAATAATGGTAATGGCTCATTAGGTTAGACTCCCCTTCATGTTGCCCAATCTTGTCCTGCACCAGGCCTTTCGCCCCGTGCTGGCGTGGAAACCCATCGGCGCGTGGGGTGATTTTCCATCCATTCATCTTCCTTATGAAACGTAAAGCCGCCACTCAGCGTACCTCTCGAACTGCCGCCAGCTCTGCTCGCGGAACCCGCAGCTCCACTGTCCAAGAACGTGGGCAAGTTATGGATGGAGCCGAATGTTTGGTCGCCTGCTTGGAGCGTGAGGGTGTTGACACCATTTTTGCTTACCCCGGCGGCGCGAGCATGCCAATCCACCAGGCTTTGACGCGCTCCAAAAAAATTCGCACCATCCTGCCTCGCCACGAACAAGGTGGAGTGTTCGCGGCAGAGGGCTATGCGCGGGCTACAGGACGTCCTGGGGTGTGCATGGCCACCTCCGGCCCCGGAGCCACCAACCTTGTCACCGGCATCGCCGATGCCTACATGGACTCGATTCCTTTGGTGGCGGTTACCGGACAGGTGCCGCAGCATATGATTGGCACCGGCGCTTTCCAAGAAACCGATTTTTTCGGAATGACCCTTCCGGTGGTGAAACATAGCTATCTGGTGATGGACGTGAAAGATATCCCTCGGGTGGTCAAAGAAGCTTTCGAGATCGCTGTCTCTGGCCGCCCTGGTCCTGTGGTGATTGATATTCCTAAGAATATTCAAACCACCAAGACCCAGCCTATTTTCCCCAGCTCAGTGCACATGGAAGGCCTACTCCCGGTGCCCAAAGCCGATGACGTTGCTCTGAATGAGCTTATTGGCTTGATCAAATCGCACCGACGCCCCATGATTTACTGCGGTGGAGGCATCATTTCTTCAGAAGCAGCTCCTGACCTGATGGAGTTTGTCGAGCGCAGCCAGATTCCTGTAGCCACCACGCTGATGGGTATTGGATGTTTTCCTGAAAACCATCCTCTTTCCTTAAAGTGGCTCGGCATGCATGGCACCGTTTACGCCAACAACGCGGTGAACGAAGCGGATCTCCTTCTCGCGATCGGGGTGCGCTTCGATGACCGGGTGACCGGTAAAGTCGAAAAATTTGCTGAGCACGGAACCATTGTTCACATCGAGCTGGACCAATCCGAGATTAACAAAAACAAAATCGTGCGATTGCCAATTCACAGCGATGTGAAGTATGCGCTGCAGCGCCTCAACAGCATGCTGGCTAAGTCTGGGCATACTCGGCAAAAAACAAACTTCAACCGCTATCCTGAGTGGTACAAGCAAATCAATGAGTGGAAAGACAAGTTTCCCCTCTCGTTCAATGACACCCCTGATGCCATTCAGCCTCAGTATGCCATCAGAATGCTGCATGAGCTGACCAAAGGCGAGGCCATCATCACCACGGGCGTGGGTCAACATCAAATGTGGGCGGGACAGTATTATGACTATACCAAGCCTCGGACTTTCCTGTCCTCTGCTGGTCTAGGAGCTATGGGCTTCGGTTACCCGGCCGCTATGGGAGCCAAAGTGGCATGCCCCGACCGTCAAGTGGTGGATATTGATGGCGACGGATCTTTCCTCATGAACGTGCAGGAACTAGCCACCGCCCACATCGAAGGAATCGCTGCAAAAGCGATGATCTTAAATAACCAACATCTTGGCATGGTGGTGCAATGGGAAGATCGCTTCTTCAAGAGCAATCGCGGCCATACCTTCCTGGGTGACCCAAAAAATCTTAAACGCATTTATCCTGATTACGTCGAAATTTGCAAAGGCTTCGGCGTGCCATGCGAACGGGTCTTGCACAAAAAAGATCTTCGTGCCGCCATGCAACGCATGTTGGACGCCAAACAACCTTATGTGCTTGACGTGATGGTGCCTTACACTGAACACGTGTTGCCGATGATTCCATCCGGGATGACCTACAAAGACATCATCACGGAGTAAATCCGTTTTTTGTCTCAAGGTTAACATGCTTCAACCGCGATCATGATTTTGCGAGCTGACGGAAGAGCGGCAGGGGCACTGCGCCCCATCACCTGGGAATTCGATCCTGCACCTCATGCCCAGGGCTCGGTGATCATTGGCTTTGGGAACACCCGCGTCCTCTGTGCAGCGATGATTGAAGAAGGCGTGCCACCTTGGATGAAAGCCCAAGGCGTCAGCGGCGGATGGTTGACTGCTGAATACTCCATGTTGCCGTATTCGACCCACGGCCGGAAGGCCCGGGACAGCGCCCGTGGTAAGGTCGACGGGCGCAGTGTGGAGATTCAACGGCTTATCGGGCGCGCTCTCCGCGCGGTGGTCAATCTTGAAACCCTAGGCCCCCGTACACTTTGGGTGGATTGCGATGTCATCCAAGCTGATGGCGGCACCCGAACCGCCTCGATCACTGGGGCTGCTGTCGCGGTGAAAATGGCCGTTCATCGTCTGCGCGCCCTGGGAAAATTAAAAGCAGACCCTGTGTCTAAATGGGTTGCCGCGGTAAGCGTGGGCGTGGTGCAAGAAGAAGTCCTGGTCGACCTTAACTACTCCGAAGATAAAGAAGCGGCCGTCGACATGAACTTGGTAATGACCGATGATCAACGATTTGTAGAGGTGCAAGGTAGCGGGGAAGAATCCACGTTTTCGGCTGGGGAACTTCAAGGCATGCTACAACTCGGTGCCGAAGGAATCCAAGCCTTGATCGCCAAGCAACAGACCGCCTTGGCTGCATGGCAAAAAACTCTGGGCTAGCCGTGAATAGAAGTAGAATGGCTGCTACCAATCCGACCCTTGTGGCAAAGGCGCACCACTTAAGTCCTGCGGCGACAAAACAAACAGTCGTGTAGCGGAAAATCGAAGATTTTTCGGTCAGAAAGGCGCGTAGTTCGAGCGGTAGTCTTGCGAAACCCGGACCCCGCCCACCCAGACCGAAATTCGTTCCGAATTCCGCTACGGCGATACAAAGTCTTGATTGGTGTCTTCGGGGAACCCAGCCCCATTGGGATGGGGCTACAAAAATTTGCGCACCTTCGGTGCTTGCTCAGGCAGACAGCTGCTGCAATCCCCTCAAAATGGGAAGTTTGTCCGCTATGCGCCTCACTCCATGCGATTGAAGGAAGTCTTTGCAAATCGGCGTAAACACGCTAAGTATGGGTCCCTGCTGCGGGTCGCATAGCGCTGGAGGACGCAAGGATTGAGATGTCCACCCGGTCGTCTGAAACGCTCTTTATCAGACAAGATGCCATCGCCGACCTCTTGTCGTTTGTAAGTCTGTCTGCAGCAGCCCAAAAACCTAACCAACCATAAGGAGATCATTTGCCTAAAGAAGACGCCATTTCCGCCAGCGGCATTGTCAAAGAAGTTCTGCCTGGAACCATGTTCCGGGTCGCCCTAGAAAACGGTCATATTGTGCTCGCTCATATTTCGGGAAAGATGCGCAAACATTTCGTGCGTATTGTGCCGGGGGATAAAGTGGAATTGCAGCTTTCTCCTTACGACCTTACCAAAGCGCGTATCATTTTTCGCGAACGCTAAGCATTGCATGGGGCATAGCCCCCCTTTCTAAGTCGTTATACTATGAATTGGAAATCCCCCCGCGCCTGGCTGTTGCTTCTTTGGAGAGGGATTCCTTTCAAGATGGCCATCGTCGTGGCCATTATTTGTTATCGGACTTTCGAGTTTTATCCGTTTTCGAGTTTTCCGATGTACTCAAATCCGGACGGCTTTTCGGACTATTTATACGTCACCGATCAGCACGACAAGCCGATTCCGACTCAAAACTTCTTCGGCCAATCGGTGCCCAAACTGAAAAAGACCTTCAACAGCTTTCTGCGCGAAGCCGTTGCCGATCTCGGCGTAGATTCGTCGGAGGTTCCCCAAGAACTCCGCTATCAAGCAGGACTCGACATGATGTATCTACTGTTGAACTCCAGGTTTTCTTGGCGGCCAGAACTTCCCGAGGGCCCTCTGCGCCTGTATTACGTCGGCATCCACTTAGAAGACCGGGAGCTAGTGCGCAAAACCGAGCTCATTGTGGAGGTCGAGCCGACTGAACAACATCGTCAAGGTCGTGCTCCCGATTCTTAGTTTTTTATGCGGGCATTTTTCCAACGATTCAATCAGGTCTTCCCGGTGGTTCAGCGCTTGTGGAATCCGCACACCCGTCATGCGCCCTGGGAGCACTATATGTTCCGGCTCGCTTTTGCTACGGTCCTCTATCTGAACACACCAAGCTCCCTTGCCGTTCAATCCCAGCCTTTCCCTAATGGCTTAGCTCGCTTTTTTGATCTTGGATTTTTTGGAGAGCCCAGTATTTATGGCCCACTCTACCTCGTCTTTAGTCTCGCCCTCATTCCTTACGTGCTTGGGGTTGGCTTGCCGCTGGTCCTCCCTCTGCTTTTTTTTGTGAGTGCTGGTTCTGAAACCCTGCTCAACTCGCAGGGCTACATTCGACACACCAAACAGATCGTCGATATGATTTTGCTGGGCCAAACTTTTGTCTATTTGGCCAAGCCAATATTTGGGCACTACAAGAGTCAGCCGCCCGGTGGCATGAACTGGCATGATGCCGCAGCTTTCGCTTCACGCCAGATGATCGCGGCCGCCTATGTGGTGAGCGCCTACAGCAAATGGCGACGCAGCTCGGGCGAGTGGTTGGCGAACTCACCTCTCTTTGCCAGCGAGATCATCAAAACCCACGATCAAAACTACTACACCCATCTAGAACCACCCCTTGGCACTGGGGATTCCATTGCTCAATGGATGGTGGCCAACTATGAGCTCGTCGCCGTGGGTTTTGGGATGGGGTTTCTATTAGAACTCACCGCCCTCCTCTTGCTCCTCAATCGTGGCACCGCTTTCTTCTATGGCGTGGCGATTATCGCTTTCCATCGCTCCGTGGAAGTTATTATGGGCCTCACCTTTCCTCTCAACGAACAGGTCTGCCTTATCTTTTTGGTCAACCCCATCTTCTGGCTTGTGACCGGGGCGCTTTGGCTGAAAAACCGGAACAAAACCGCCACGCCGCGCTTGCCCCGCTCAAAAACCAAACACCGTGCTGGTGTAAAAGGTGATCCCCATCAATAGGGCGATCCCAAACTTTCCAATCATCCCCACCAAAGTGCCAATGAGTGTGCCATAGCCCACTCGTAAGGCTTGAGGCATGCTCTTGCGGGCAGCAACCTCTCCAAGCACCGCGCCGATGAGGGGAAAGAAAAGCACCCCGACCAAACCGAAAAAGATCCCGATCACGCCTCCGAAGATGCCAAAAATAATAGCCAAGCCGGACGCTCCGAACTTTTTTGCCCCCAAGGCAGTGGCCAGATAATCCACTCCAAACGCAGCCACAAACAGCACTGCTAATGCGGATAGACCGGCCCAACCCGGATGCTCAGAAACAAAAACCCGATGCAAAATCCCCGCAGCGAGAATCAAAACCGTGCTGGGGATGATGGGGACAATGGCTCCGATCAGCCCAATGCCGATCAAGATCCAACACACAATCACCCAAACAAATTCGGGAAACATAGTCACACTGCGACGGGCGCTTTAATGGCTGGATGCGGTTCGTAATCCAACAACCGAATATGCACAGCGCGCACCTCATCGATGGAGGAGAGCGCCGGATCAATCCATATGCGCGGTGGTGTTTTGGGCGACCGAGTCAGTTGGAGTCTGGCTTGCTCGACGTGATTTGAATACAAATGCAAGTCTCCAAAGGTATGCACAAACTCGCCCGGTTCTAATCCGCACACCCTCGCCACGATGCAGGTCAGAAGAGCATACGAGGCAATATTAAATGGCACCCCCAAAAAAATATCGGCGCTGCGCTGGTAAAGTTGACAGTGCAAGCGTTGGCCGGCCACATAAAATTGAAAAAGCGCGTGACAGGGCGGCAGCTTCATCTGCGGCACATCAGCCACATTCCAGGCACTCACCATCAGGCGACGGCTTTGAGGGTTGCTTTTAATGTCTGCGATCACTTGGGCGATCTGATCGACTTTTTCACCCTGCGGCCCAGACCAGCGACGCCACTGGGCTCCATAGACGGGGCCCAAATCGCCATTCTCATCGGCCCACTCGTCCCAAATGCTTACTCCGGCTGCCTGCAAAGACCGGACATTGCTTTCGCCTCGTAGAAACCAAAGCAGCTCGTGCAGGACCGAGTGCCAATGCACTTTTTTGGTGGTCAAAAGAGGGAAATGTGGGTGCAACGAAAATCGGACCTGCGCCCCGAACACGGACTTGGTCCCTACGCCGGTGCGATCCTGTCGTTCTTCCCCGTTTTCCATGACATGGCGAAGAAGGTCTAAGTATGTCTGCATACCGCAATGTTGCCCCGCTCACTCAGCTTAGGCAAGTGTGGCCTTCGACCCCAGTGGTTGAACGACGGCCTGTGGGGATCACCATCAAGAGCATGAAGCGCAATAGGGTTTTTGGGTAGATGGGTGTTGCACCTACCCTACTCACAAGGTGAGCGCGAAAGCATCTCTCTCGGCCCGGCGGGGCTAAAGGGACAATTAGTCGGTGGTTCAAGCCCCCGGACCTCCCAGAGAAGCAATAGCCCGGCGCTTACAGCGCATTTTGGTAACGTTACCAAAATGCGCGGTCGCGGTTCTGGGATGTCTGGGCTTTCGACTGCGTGTTTCAACGCTCTTCGGATTGGCTCGAGTTGGCCAATCCTGGTGTAAGGTGCAAGGTCCGACCTGAGCTTGGGCTCATTTTTTCTCGCATCCGGCTGCCACTTGCATACAGTTTTCTGAAAACAATGAGCACCGACCGAGTTTTTCAATGGCAACGGCTTGCCTCAAACCGATGGGCGGACGCTTGGGAGGAGCGGCTGCGGGCTTTGGTCGGAGCGCAACGGGTGGTGCTGATCAGCCGGCCTGGACAACGGTTTGTTCAATTGCATGCTTATGGCCTTTCTCGTCGAGAAGCCGAAAGCTTGACCAAAAATTTTGGCGGCAAATTCCGCTCGCAAGTCAAAGTGGATTGGACCAAACAGGAGCCTCAAAGGGCTCCCCTTAAAATTAGCAACCGGCTGCGGGTGGTGTGGACAGAGAAGGCTTGGCGAGAGAACCAGGGAGAGGCCATCCCGACCTTGCTGATTCCGGCCTCGGTCGCTTTCGGCACGGGCGAGCACGCCACAACCGCAATGTGTCTACGCATTTTGGCATCAAAGATCCGTCAAACACCTCGTCTTCTGGATGTGGGGTGTGGCAGCGGTATTCTAGGCCTGGCCGGCAAAATTTTTGGTGCCTCCGAGTCCCAAGCTGTGGACTTTGACCCGCTGGCGGTGAAGGCTGCGCGCGAAAATGCTCGACGCAATGGGATTCGCATGCGGGTGACCCAAAGTGATGTTTTAAAGCACGAGCTTCCAACTGGCCCTTTTGATTGGATTTGCGCGAATTTGTTTTTAGAGGTTCTGCTTGCGACCTTGCCTAAATTTCGAAGCGCTCTTGCGCCTGAGGGTCACCTCCTTTGCTCTGGAGTTTTTCGCATTCAAGAGGAAGAACTCATCCAGGCCGCCTCGGAGTGTAGGCTTGAACTACACGAAAAAAAGGAGCGCGGCCGTTGGGCAGCGCTCCTTTTTCGGAAGATTTCTTGAGAGAACTTAGAATTTATGGTTGCGGTTGGGTTTCTTCATTACCTTCCACTGCTTCTTGAGCGTCTTCAACCGATTGCTCAGCTTGCTCCAAGAGAGAATCAACAACCACGGAGCTTTGCTCGGCCACTTGTTCTTGGACTTCTTGCACCGCTACGGCAGCTTCGGTGAGGGCTTCCTCGGCTTGAGTCATGGCTTGTTCGGTGGCTTCTTGAGCGGCCTCGCCTGCTTCTTGAGCAGATTCCTGGGCTTCCTGAACAGCAGATTCGATAGACTCTTCGGTTGGGGTGGCGGGATCTTCGGCTTCATTACAAGCCGAGTTAACGAGCATCAAGCTGGCGGTTAATACCAAGGCAATCATGCTAAAGAAACGAGAAAAATATTCAGATAGAGTAGGTGGAAACATCATAACAAATAAAACTTTAAACGCCCTTGCCAGGTGTTCAAGTCAAAGTTTGGATTCGGCCTGCTCCGGGAGATTGACGCAAAAAAGAAAGGAGTGCGACCGTTAGGTCGCACTCCTACCTTGACATTAATAAGCTGGTTACTCCTCTTGCGCGTCTTGTGCCGTTTCGACGGCCTCTTCAGCCGCTTCAAGAAGAGCCTCAAGCGCTTCAGCACTTTCCTCGGACATTTCTTCTTGCGCTTCTTTCATTGAGTCTGCGGCTTCGCTCAGCGCGCCGAAGGCTTGGCTCATCGCGTCGTCTGCCTGCTTCATGGCATCGTCAGCTTGTTCCATGGCATCGTCAGCTTGCACCATGGCGTCGTCAGCTTGTTCCATCGCGTCTTCGGTAATTGCTTGAGCACCTTTCACCGCAGCCGCTGCTTCTTCGGTTTTTTCTTCGGCGGTTTGGAGAGCTTCTTCAGTCTCTATTGGAGTTTCGGCGACTTGTGCGCAAACGAAGCCTTTTTATCTTATTCTCGTAACCGACATAGTTTTTTGTTGACACGCCAGTTCTCCATACTAATGTAGCCTTATGAAGATCTCTTTTAATCTTGTTGACCATCCCTGGGTCCCTGTCCGCCTGCAAACTGGGCAGGCCGAGCTCATGAGTTTGCACCAGTTATTCGAAGAGAGTGATCGAGTAGCTGTCATCAATGCTCAGCCCCATGAACGGATCTCCCTGCTTCGCCTGCTCATCTGCGTCACGCAAGCAACCCTAGGTGCGCAAGAAAGCCTGGAGGCACAGCAAAAACTCTCGAAAGACTTCGAAAAAGCGATCGCAAACTACCTCGATAAGGTTCGCAACCACTTTGAGCTGTTCGGAAGTGGCGAACGGTTTCTGCAGGTTTTCGTGAAAGACAAGGAGCCGGTCAACGCAAGCAAACTCAACCCGCACCTAGCCACAGGCAATAATCCCACCCTGTTTGATCACGCTGGCCAGGATGCTGCTCGCGCGTTTGAGCCCCACACATTGGCGTTAGCGCTGCTGACCTTTCAAAACTTTTATCCACTTTATGGCGCTGGATACCGAGGCAAAGGACCCTGCGTTGATCAAAATATGGCCCACACGTTTGTGGTCGGAAAATCCTTGAAAGAGACCATCCTAAACAATTGCCTAACCGCCGAGCTCATTGATGAGCTTTACCGCGAAAATGGGTTAGGTCGCCCGCTCTGGGAGTTGGAGCCACGCCAAAAAGACTTTTCGGAGTTGGCCACCAACAGTTATCTTGGTCGCCTCGTTCCTCGACATCGCAACCTCTGGCTCCTGGAGGACGGCAGCGGCTTTCGGCTCTCAACAGAAGGCCTAGAATACCCGCGCTTTGAGGAAACACGAGAGCCTCACGCCACAGTTGTCGTCGTCGGCCCAAAAAAAGACACGCGCCGCTTGCTACCGTCCCGTTTGGAACGCGCAGTGTGGCGTGACCTGCATTGCATCACCGTTTACGAAAAAAGCGCTTCCTCGGCGAGCGCCGCACCTTTAAATGTTGCACTGCAGGCTGAGAACGGAAGCGAACACATGCATCTTTGGGTTGGTGGCCTGGTCACGGACTTCAAAGCAAAGGTCTACGACACAGTGGAATCCTCTTTGACCGTTCCGATGGCCATGTTCGAGCCCTTGGGCCGAGCAACCTACGCCGCCGGCGTGGACTATGCCGCGGAGGTGTCGAGACGCCTCTATGGGGCGATCAAACTCTACGGCTCAACGATGAAACACGAGCAAACCCCGTTTCAAGCTGCGCAAAGGCACTACTGGAATGCCATTGAGCTCTCGGTTGCCGATCTGCTGGCTCTTGTTCAAAGACCTGAATTACGACAAGGGCTCGAATTTGAGGGCATCAAGGACCCTTGGTCTCAAGCTGTTCATCAGGCTGCGCAGCAAGCTTTTGAAATGGTTTGTCCTCGACAAACTCCTCGCCAGCTCCAAGCCTACGCAGCTGGATGGAGAATGATCATTTCTCGACCTAATAAAGCAAAGAAAACTACCAAATGAAAACACCAGAAATTAAACAAGACGAGCCATTTATCCAGCGCTTGCTCAACGCTTGCGGTGGGGAGAAAGCAGGACGCACCCAGCGAGCGATGCTGCGC
>DAIRSW010000023.1:0-2228 GCA_036804205.1 Verrucomicrobiia bacterium
TGGGGGGATGTGTAGTAAGTACGCGGTGAACTGGGCGGCAGCTTGCATAGGGCGTGTCGCTAAGTCAGGCAGGCCAGCTGCTTTCCCTAGTTTGCGATGCCGGATTTGCCGCGAGGGCGCAGGTTTACAAAATGATTTCTGTGCCGATGCCTTGATCAGTGAATATTTCCAGAATTAAGGAGTGCGGGATTCGGCCGTCGATCATGTGAATTTTGCCGATGCCTTGTTCGAGTGCGTGAAATGCCGAGCGCACTTTGGGTAGCATCCCGCCAGCGATAATGTTTTGGCCAATTAGATCCCCGGCTAGACTGCGGTTGAGGCTGGAGATCAGTGATGCGTTGTCGCCCGGCTGGTTAAGGACACCACGCACATCACTAAGATAAATCAATTTGTGAGCCTGGAGACCCACCGCTAGGGCTGAAGCGGCCAGATCCGCGTTCACATTCAATGTTTCTCCTTCAGAGCCTTGGGCGAGCGGAGAGACGACCGGGACTTCCTCGCGCTGCAATGTCCGGTAGATTTCATCAAGATTCAAACTGCTGACTTCACCCACTAGCCCGAGATCGACCTCTTCACCCGTGTCGGTCGTGTGCATACCTTTTCGTTTGCCTGAAAAGACAGTGATGCCGCTGTGACCAAAAGCGCGTCCACCAAAGCGGCGGAGGGTTTCGACGATAAAGGGATTCAGTTTTTCATCGAGCACCGAGCGCACAATTTCAATGCTCGCCGCATCGGTAACTCGTAGTCCTCCAATGAAGGTGGGCTCAAGCTTGGCGTCGCGCATGCCTTGGGAAATGTCTTTGCCGCCACCGTGGACCAGCACCGGGTTGATGCCGACCGCTTCAAGAAAAACGACATCACGCAGAAGGCTTTCCACAAGGCGCTCCGCTTCCATGGCACTGCCGCCCACCTTGATCACAAAAATTTGCCCACGGAACCTTTGAATATACGGCAAGGCTTCAATCAAGACCGCGGCCCGTTTGGCGTTGTCCTGGTGGTCAGTGGCTGATGTGTCGGAGTCAGGCATAGGGCAAAGCGCTTATCAACCACCCAACCACGTCACGCATCAAGTGTTTTCTCTAAGCTTATTGCGGGGAGGGGTCTTGGGACTCTTGGATCGCGATGACAAAAAGCTTCGGCCACAGTTTGCCAGTAATAAAAAAGTGCCCCGTCTCCGGGTGGTGGGCAATGCCGTTCAGAACGTCCGCCTGAGCTTTTTCTCTGGGAGACAGAAGCCCTGAGAAATCAAGCCACCCGTTGACTTGCCCAGTTGTGAGATCAATCCTTGCTACCCGGTCGTCTTCAAAAATGTTGGCGAAAAGTTGGCCATCGACATAACAAAGTTCATTGAGCTGCGGAATCGAACGTTGACCCTCCCGAACCCGAAGTCGCCTTACGATAGTAAAGTCATCCGGCTGAAGAAAATCGAGCACCGCGGTTCCATTGCTGCGGATTAAGTATGTGCCATCGAAAGCGAGGCCCCAGCCTTCGCCAGAGTAGTGGATTTGCCGGACTAGCTGAAAGGAATCCAGGTCATAGACGAAGGCCACGCCTTCTTGCCAGGTGAGTTGATAAAGATGCTGCTCGATGAGAGCAAGGCCTTCCCCAAAATATTGGGAGTCCAGCTCATGCTTCTGAAGCACTTCTCCGCTCGCTGGATCAACTCGGCGCAGGCTTGAGTTGCCATAGAGTCCGGTCGATTCAAACAAATAACCTTGGTGATACAATAGTCCCTGAGTGAAAGCCGCTTGATCGTGCGGACGGGTCTCGAGAATCTGGAAATCGAGCTGCGGTGCTACCCAATTCTCGTGTCTTTCGCCCTCGACCGGTGTCTTAGCGAAAAGCTGTTGGTTTAACCAAACAATGCAAAAAAAGAAACAGACCGCGCAGAATGGCCTCATGAAACCGAGATGGGCTCGCTTGGCTGGGTCTGCTCATTTTGCTGGGGCTCGGCCGCTGCCTGCAGAGGAGCTGCTGGGGGAGTTTCGGTCTTTGTCGGCACGCTTTCCGAGCTGGCTTGGGCCGATGTTGTGTGCCTGTCTGGAGACGCAGACTTTGGCCCCTTAGGCTTAGCCGCTGGGGGTGGAGTTTTTGGGCTGGACGGACTATAAAGTGAGCCGTTGGCAAACTGCACAACCATGCCACACTCGACAAGCCAACGAAGATTGGCGGCAAGCGCAGCTTTCACGTCCTCTTCGGACGCGCCGACATACGGAGGTTTACCGATG
>DAIRSW010000023.1:2238-26396 GCA_036804205.1 Verrucomicrobiia bacterium
CCTGCCAGGTCCGGCCGGGTCAGGTCTGGCTTGGCTCGCACCGCAAGAAGAATGGCTTTCGCGCCGGGAGAAAGCTGAGAAAGATCACCGGTGAACCCTGCCGGTTTGGCAGAGGTCACGTGGAGAATCTTTTTCTGATGTTTGAAGAGGTGCAGCCCGTGCCGGCTGAATGCCGTGGAAAGATGGCGCGAAAGATTCACCGGGAACCGCGCCTCTTCTTCTCTTAGCAGACCAATGGAGCGTCGGATGACGTGATCAGGAATTTGAGCGATGTCTTTGCCGGCGATTTCAGCCTGGGGACACTCTTCGATCCAATAATTTGCGTAGGTGCGACTAAAATGATCGCGTGCCAACGTTTGATCGCCGACGCACTCTCCACGCGGGCTTTCGGCATCGGCGGTTGATTCAGTTTGCGTGGAATCCGCAGCTTCGGTCGTCCCCTGCTCAGGACTCGCTTCGCTGGAGTCTGAGTCGCTCTCGGCAGCAACAGGTGCTTCTGATGGCTCAACGGTTTCCGTAAGGTCTTCAGCCGGGGCGGAATCAACGACCTCGGAGGGATCAGTGGTCGCGGCTGGCTCGGTAGCCGGGTCTTCTGCGGAAAGCGCCGGGGCGGTTTCGGAGGGATCAGGGGTAAAGTTCGCGACAACTTCTTGGGACTCCGGCAAGGCACCTGCCTCCACTGTTGGTGCGGCAGCTTCCGGAGTTTCTTGAGGGCTCGGGTTGAGTTGCTCCTGCGACTCTGTGCCTTCGAGGCGAGATGGATCAAAATCTGGGCGCGCGTAAAACAGAACCTTACGTCGCGCTTCTGTTTTCCACTGTTCGATGAGCTCCGGATCGCTGACCGTTTCGATTTGCGCCTTGAATTTTTCAAAGCTCATCGAGCGTGATAGTCGCTCGTCGTAGTGACGACGCAAAGCTGTTTGGTAGCTGTGATGGCTAGTGGGACCCAGAAGCACCCCAGTTTTTTGGCAGCGAGCGACGTTTTGAAATTGGCCTTTGATCTCCTCGGTTTCTTCCTCGACCTGCAAGTAGCAATGCGGCGCATATTTGTCGAAGGCGACCGGAAGAAGATTTTCCCGGCGACCCGCGAAAACCGTGGAGCCTTTGAGACGGTAAAGCTTAAGTGGTTCTTCTTGTTCCTTTTCTTCTGGCGCGACCTCCCGGGGCTTCACCTGCACCCGGTAGCGCTCTGCCTGATCAAGGAAAAGGCGAGCTACATCAAAAACAGGGTAGGCGACCGGGGCTTGCCGAAGTTGGCTAATCACACTCTCGACGAAATGATCTTCAGGATGAAATTCCGTCGCGATAGGCTGAGGCCCAAGCGGAGCACGTTTTTGTGGCCTTTGGTTAAAGGAGCGACCGCCTTGGGCAGAAGCGCGATTCTTTCCTTGATAACCCGCCTTGTCTTTGCCTGAAAAATCGCGGCGTTCACGTTGTTGATCACTTGGGGCTGGACGATCCGAAGAGGGAGGTCCTTTTCTTTGGAAAGGTTTTTGGCCGCCGGGACCGGGACCTCGCCGGGCGTTCGGTTTGTTGGTTCGCTCTCGCTGCTGCTGGCCTCGTTGATGGGGCTCTTTACCGCGGGGACCCCGTGACTCCCCCTCGTAATTTGCGTATTTGTTGGAAGAATCCTGATCGTCCTTCACCCAATCAGGCAAAAGATGTAGGTTGAGATCCTCGAGAGATAACTTAGACACAACGCAGACCTAACCACATTTTTCCGTCTGCCAAGTAGAGATATCGCCTTTTTCAGCCTCGTGCTAGCCGGATGGGGTCAGCCGTTTCATGAATCCAAGCCAAGTTGTGACCCATTTGCCCTGGCGTGTGAAGTTCGCATGCAAGAAAGATGAAATTTTTTTGTTGCCATGCGTGGAGAGTGGTCCTATGGCTTTCACCCGTTAAAGGAACTCACTTTACCATATGTCTGAAAAATCTATTGAAGAACGCGTTAAGGATATCATCGTCGAAGAACTCGGCGTGAACCCTGAGCAAGCTGAAACCTCCGCTCGGTTTATTGATGATCTCGGGGCCGACTCGCTCGACCTTGTTGAACTCATCATGCGACTCGAAGAAGAGTTTGGGGTCAACGTGCCTGATGGTGACGCTGAAAAACTTCTGACCGTCGGCGACGTCGTTAAGTACGTCGAAGACAAAAGCTAGAAGATCGGCCCGACGTTGGGCTGACTCCCAGAAGTTAGGGACGGCTGCCCTCAAAACCGTATGGGTTCTGAGGATTAGCAGCTTCAAAATCACCAGTACTCAGCATCAGATGCATGGGTGGTGATGGATTATTGTCTATTGTCATACCTTTTGACAATTGTCTATTTTGGCTGTTTAGTCTGTTATGTCTAAACAGTATCCGTTTCCCAACCAAGCGTCCCCTAGGGTGGAGGAGCTACCTCCTGTAACCGCGACCGCGCTAAAAAACTCGACAGGAGACGTCCTCGACCAAGTTGCCACCCACGGTGCCGTGGCGATTACCAGGCACGATCGTCCGCGCGCCGTGCTCATTTCTGTGGAGCAATACAGGCGCTTGACTGGAGCCGATAGCAATTTGCTCAAGGAATTGCACGAAGAATACCGTGGCATGCTTGAGGACATGCAGTCTCCCGAGCAAAAAGCCGCAGCAGAACGCCTTTTCCAGGCGACCCCGGAAGAATTGGGCGCTGCTGCTGTTCGGGGTGCCATGCGCAAAAAGACATATCAGAAATGAGCAGGATCTCCACAATAACGGTTTTGGCAGGGGTGAATGGTGCGGGCAAAAGCAGTATCGCGGGCGAGTTTGCTGAGACCAAATCTGATTTCTTTTACAACCCCGACACCGTGGCTTACAAGATTCGCGCCTTGCATCCCGACATTTCATCCGGCCTCGCGAATGCGCACGCGTGGCAAATTGGCAGAGCGCTTTTGGAGCAGGCCATTGCAGACGGCAAGGACTACCGGTTCGAGACCACGCTTGGGGGAAACACTATTACGCGATTGCTCTACGACGCAGCACAGAGTGGGCATCGTCTAAATCTTTGGTTTTGCGGACTGGAAAGCCCGGAGCTTCACCTGCGCCGAGTGCGCGCTCGTGTGAGCCAGGGCGGACATGATATCCCTGAGGAAAAAATTCGCGAGCGCTGGAATGGGAGTCGCGAAAATCTTATACGCTTGCTGCCACACATTCATCATCTGCGAGTCTATGACAACTCGATTGAGGCCGACCCGGCCGAGGGCAAGCCACCAAGCGCCATCCTGGTTCTTGAAGCGAAGCAACGCAAAATCCTTGCCCCTGCCGACCTCTCGAAAGCTCCAGAGTGGGCTCAACCCATTATCGCTGCCGCGATGCGGCTGCACAACCTGCCCGATTGAGGGTGGGGGCCCTGGGCACAGCGAACTCCCGTTCCTCTCAAACGTCTCCTCCAGTCGTTGCTTCATAAAATACCGCGTTTAAGTTGCCAAAGGTCAGGGTTGGCTATTAGTTCTACCGCTACATGAAATATCGCTCGATTCCTGGAACAGAACTTAACGTAAGCGAAGTTGGCTTTGGAATGTGGACCGTCTCTACTGGTTGGTGGGGCAACTATACCGACCCGGACGCTATGGCGCTCATGCGCAAGGGGTATCAACTCGGTATCACACTTTTTGATGCCGCAGACACCTATGGCAATGGACGGAGCGAAGAATTAATTGGGAAAGCTTTCAGCCCTGGAGAACGTGATGAGCTCGTTTTGGCTACCAAAATCGGTTACGACTTTGTCAATCACGGCGACGAGCGTCGTGGGCAACGTGAAATTCCGCAGGACTTTTCGCCCGAAAACTTACGCCAAGCCACAGAAGCTGCGCTGCGCCGGCTTCGCACCGATCGCATTGATATTTTGCAGTTGCACAACATCCGCATGGAGCAAGTGGAGGATGATGCCATTTGGACGACCTTAGATGATCTGCAACAGGAAGGTAAAGTTTTGTGCTCGGGAGTCGCGCTCGGCCCGGCCATCGGCTGGCTTTATGAAGGGGTGGAGGCTATCAAAAGACGTCAACCGGCGGTCATGCAGCATATCTACAACATGCTGGAGCAACATCCCGGACAGACAATTCAAAACACCGCGCAGGAGGTTGATGCTCCCACGATGTTTCTGGTGCGCGTGCCGCATTCCTCGGGCATTTTGGAAGGCAAATATCGTGAGGACACCGTGTTCCCACCTAACGACCACCGAAATCATCGACCCAGAAGCTGGCTCCTTAATGGCATCAAAAAAGTCGAGCAGCTCCGCTTTTTGGAAAATGCCGATCGAACTTTAGGCCAAGCGGCTTTGCGCTGGCTGCTCAACGATCCTCGAACTCTATCTACTCTGCCCAACATTTATGATGCTGAGCAGTTGACCGAGTTCGCGCAAACCTCTGAGTGTCCGGCCTTGTCTGAGGATGATCTTCGCCAAATTGGGGAGTTGTATGCACAAAAATTTGGGATGGAAGAAGAACCTCCAAAGTATAAAGGCACCATGGAACGCCCCGAAGAAGTCGCCGCCTAAACCCAACTGCCCGTATCATCTCATGGTCATCAAAAACTATTATTACCTTTGCTTAATTGTTCCCGTCTTGTTCCTTTTCGCGGGGTGCGGAGGGGATCAAGAACGCGAGGCTGCCTTCAAGCCTGTCGAGGACCTCGAAATTCCTCTGGAAGAAGAGGGAGAAAATGATCCGGATGCGGATCCCCGCGCCGTCCGCGGAGGCAGCATCACAACCTGGGGTGGTCCTTACCCCAAGTCTTTGAACTACTGGGTGGACCTGACTTCGATCAATAGCGACATCATGGGGCTCTTGTTTCACTCCTTGGTTGGGTTGCACACCACGGAAGACATTCCGCAGGGTGACCTGGCCGTGAAATGGGATGTTTCTGACGACGAAATGGAATTCACCTTTCACCTCGATCCGAGGGCTCAGTGGAGCGATGGCAAGCCGGTGACTGCTGAAGACGTGCAGTTCTACTACGACACCATGATGAATCCGGACAATCTCACCTCGGTTTTCCGCGTGCACCTTTCGCGCTTTGATCGTCCGGAGGTGCTCGACGAGCGCACTCTTTTAGTTCGGGCCAATGAGCCGCACTGGATGAATTTTTGGACCGTGAGTGGAATGATGGCTTTTCCTAAACATATCTGGGAAGGCGTCGACTTTAATGAGATCACTTTCGACTTTCCTGTGGTGAATGGTCCCTATGAAATCTATCGCGTTCGGGACGGCCGGGCCGTTGAGCTGCGCCGTCGCGGTGACTGGTGGGGCCAGGCAAAGCGTTGGAACCAATATAAATACAACTTCGACCTGGTGCGCTTTCGTTTTATGGAAGACCGCTTCAAAGCGCTTGAAGCCTTACGCATTGAGGCCTTTGATCTCTACACCATTTACACCGCTTCCATTTGGGCTGAGCAGACCAATTTCTCGCAAGTCGAAAAAAACTGGGTCGTCCGGCAGGAGGTTTACACGGATGAACCAAGAGGGTTTCAGGGCTTAGCCATGAATATGCGCCGACCGCTTTTTCAAGACGTGCGGGTCCGGCAGGCTCTCTCGCATTTGCTCAATCGCGAGGACATGAACGACAAGTTGATGTTCAACCAATACTTCATGCTCAACTCGTATTATCCCGACCTTTGGCCGGATAACCGAAATCCTGAAGCGATTGAGTATCATTTCGATCCAGAACGCGCCCGTGAGCTGCTAGCCGAGGCTGGGTACGTGGCTAACGCAGCTGGGATTTTGGAAAAAGACGGCGTGCCACTACGTATTCAGATTTTGCATCACGGCGAGGACCTCCGCCACCTCAATATCTATATTCAAGACCTTAAGCGCGTGGGTATTGATGCCAGTGTGGAAATCATCAACTTTGCCACCTACCGCCGACGGTTGGACGAGCATAATTTTGACATGATCTGGTCGGCATGGGGAGCAAGTCGCTTACGTGATCCCGAGCCGATGTGGAGCTCCACAACCGCTCAAGACCCTTCAAGCGTCAATATGCCCGGCGTCGCTGATGATGAAGTTGATGCCATCATCGAACAGCTCAAAACCATAGCCGACCTTGAGCAGCGCAACGAATTGCTCCGGCAGCTGGATCACCGACTGACCGAAATTATTCCTTACGTTCTCATGTGGCAGTCGGACAAAGCCAATCTCCTTTATTGGAACCGGTTTGGCACACCAGAAAACAAGCTGGGCAAATTCACCCGAGAAGATTCTGCCATCGTCTACTGGTGGTACGATCCCGAAAAGGCTCAGTTACTTGAGGAGGCTCGAGCCAATGACACTGCGCTTGAACAAGAGCCGTTGATTATTCGATATCAAGATAAATGACGAAATACGTCATCCGGCGTTTGCTGCTTATCATTCCCACTTTGCTGGGGATCACCATCATTGTTTTTTCGCTCACGCAACTGCTACCTGGCGGTCCGGTCGAGCAATATGTAGCGCAACTGCGTTCGCAATCGGTTGAATCGGGTGCGGATGCCACGCGGCAAATTTCCCAAGCGGAGCTGGAGAATATCCGACGTTACTTTGGATTCGACCGGCCTGTGCATGAACGATATCTGCGGTGGCTGACCAATGTTGTCCGGCTAGACTTTGGGCAATCTTTCACCTACCGACGACCGGCTTGGGATGTGATCAGTGAGCGCATGCCAATCTCTTTGTTCTTCGGGCTCACCTCACTTTTTCTTTCCTACCTGATCTCGCTGCCCCTTGGACTTGCCAAGGCAGTCCGCAATGGGGGGACGTTTGATGCGGCCACCTCCAGTCTGGTAATGTTTGGCTACGTGGTCCCTGGTTGGGCCCTGGGCATTCTTCTGATTACATTTTTGGCCGGGGGAGGTTTTTTGCAGATCTTTCCCATGTCGGGAGTTGTGTCGGATAACTGGGACTACCTGAATCCCTGGCAGCAAACTTTGGACTTTTTGCATCACATGGTTTTACCCCTGTTCTGTTATATGACCGGGCAGTTTGCGGTCTTAACCATGCTGATGAAGAACAGCGTGATTGAGGAGCTTAACAAAGACTATTATCGGGCCTCCTTGGCAAAAGGCGTTTCCCGAAGCCGCGCCTTATGGGTGCACGCTTTTCGCAATGCCACAATTCCTTTGGTGACCGGGTTTGCTGGTTTGTTCTCGGTGATGTTTACGGGAGCCTTGCTGATTGAGAGGGTATTTGATATCGACGGCATGGGCTTGCTCTTTTACAATTCGGTGGTTGGAAGAGATTACAATGTGGTTATGGCTTTGTTAGCGGTAACCAGTTTGTTGGCATTGTTAGGTCGGCTGTTTTCTGATCTCATGTATTCGGTGGTCGACCCACGCATCCGTTTGCACTGATGACGAACTCCGCACCCATTTCTCCTTGGCAAGCGCAATGGCGACGGTTTGTACAGGTCCGCCGTGCGTGGTGGTCTTTAGTCATTTTGGTCGGTCTGTTTGTGATTTCGCTTTTTAGTGAGCTAATTAGCAACGACAAGCCTCTGCTTCTTAAGTATGGCGAGGAATGGCACATGCCCTTTTTGTTTTTTTATCCTGAAACAAAATTTGGTGGGCAGCATGGCACTGAGCCGGATTATGCGGAACTCACCCAACGGGCGGCATTTCAGGAAAATGGTTGGGCACTTTTTGCGCCGATGCCCTATGGCCCGGTGCGCTCTCGACTGGATCTTCCCGGCAACCCACCTCATGCACCCTCATGGGAGCACTGGTTGGGCACCGATAATTCGGCACGAGACGTTTTTTCGCGGCTGCTTTATGGCTTTCGGATTTCAATGATTTTTGCGATCTTGCTGGTCGGAATTGGCGTGGTGCTAGGAATCATCATTGGTGCCATTCAAGGCTACGCAGGTGGCTGGGTGGATATCACGGCCCAACGGCTGATCGAGATTTGGAGTGCAGTTCCGTTTTTATACATGGTCATTATGATTGGCTCGATTTATGGCCAAAGTTTTTGGCTTTTGTTGGGACTGATGGCGCTGTTCGAGTGGATTAATTTGAGCTACTACATGCGGGGTGAGTTTTTTCGCTTAAAAAACCAGGCTTTTGTCTTGAGTTCACGCGCCTTGGGGGGCTCCCATAGCCGGGTGATTTTTCAGCAGATTTTGCCGAACGGGCTTGGACCAGTGATCACCTTTACGCCGTTTAACATCATCGGAGCCATTCTGTCGTTGACTGCTCTGGACTTTCTTGGTTTTGGGTTGCCGCCACCAACTCCGTCTTGGGGTGAACTTTTACAGCAATCCACGCGTAACCTTGATAAGCCATGGTTGGTGATATCCACATTGTGTGCCTTATTCATCACGTTGATGCTAGCAAGCTTTATTGGAGAGGGTGTTCGAGAAGCATTTGATCCTAAAGCCAAAAATCGTCAGAAGTGACTCATCGCCCTTCCCAGACTCTTAATTTTTTACCTTTCTTTTTGCATGAAATCCACGTCTCCTTTGCTGCAAGTTGATTCTTTAACAGTAAACTTTCACACTCCACGCGGAGTTGTCGAAGCCGTGAAGGGGGTTTCGTTTGAGCTCGGTCAGGGCGAAACCATGGCGATTGTCGGCGAAAGCGGCAGTGGCAAAAGCGTGACCGCGCTGTCCTTATGTCGTTTGGTCCCCGAGCCACCAGCAGATCTGGCTGCGGGCAAGGTTCTTTTAAATGGGGAAGATCTTTTGCAGGTGAACGACAAAAAGCTGAGAGCTGTTCGCGGCGGCAAGATCGCTTACATTTTTCAAGAACCGTCAAGTTCGCTAAACCCAGTATACAGCATCCGCTGGCAGATCGCGGAAATGCTTAAGTTACACCGTCCGGACGTCAAGAATGTTGATGCCGAGGCGGAGATGTGGCTCGACCGGGTGGGCATTGTGGACCCAGGGAAACGACTTAAAGACTATCCCCATCAACTGAGTGGTGGGATGCAACAGAGAGTGATGATTGCCATGGCTTTGTGTGCTCGCCCTGATATTCTCGTGGCGGACGAGCCGACCACGGCATTGGACGTGACGATTCAAGCGCAGATCATGGAGCTGCTAAGACAACTGCGAGAGGAATTGAATATGGCAATTATTTTAATCACTCACAACTTTGGAATCGTGCAGGGTTTTGCGGATCGAGTCTTGGTCATGTACCAAGGCCAAGTGGTTGAGCACGGGGAAACTGGCCAGGTGCTGCGCGACCCGCAGCACGCCTACACCAAGGCCTTGATCAATTGCATTCCTCGCCTTGGACATCGACGAAACCGACTGATGACCTTAGTCGAGAGCATGAGCGAAGCAAACGCATGAGACCCAAAAGGGCGGTCCGCTCCTCCAAATCCCAGGCTGTTAAGCCAGAAAAAAGCGCGTCCGGCTTTCACACCATCGACGAGGCCATTGCAGAAATCCGTGCTGGCCGGATGGTTATTGTGACGGATGATGCCGACCGGGAGAATGAGGGAGACTTGGTCATGGCCGCCTCTAAAGTCACGGCCAAGGCGGTCAATTTTATGGCCACTTACGGACGGGGTTTAATTTGTGTTCCCTTAACGAGTGAACGTGTCCAAAGTTTGGGGTTGCCACGCATGACCCAGCAAAACCGCGAAGCGCACCGAACAGATTTTACGGTGAGCGTGGATGCTGCGGAGGCTATTTCTACAGGAATCAGTGCACCTGATCGTGCCAAAACAATTCGGCTACTCGCGTCGGAAGAATCTGTAGCAGCCCACTTTGTGCAGCCTGGCCACGTTTTTCCTTTGCAGGCAATGTCCGGTGGCGTCTTGCAGCGCGCCGGACATACGGAGGCGGCGGTGGATCTCGCCAGACTGGCGCGCCTTCCTGCGGCTGGCGTGATTTGTGAAATATTGCGAACAGACGGTCACATGGCCCGCCTTCCCGAGCTCAAAAAATTTGCTTCCCAGCACCAGCTCAAGATGGTTTGCATTCGAGATTTGATCGAGTATCGACGCCAACGAGAGCGTTTGATTCAGCTCGAAGAAGAGATCCGGATGCCCACGGATTACGGAGAGTTCCGTCTCAGACTTTACAGCTCCACGATTGATGGGCAGCACCATATCGCTTTGGTGAAAGGAAAAATCGATAGTCAGACGCCTACCCTAGTTCGCGTGCATTCGGAATGCCTCACTGGGGATGTCTTCGCGAGTCGGCGTTGTGATTGCGGCACTCAACTTCATCGCGCCATGCGACAAATTGAGGCAGCCGGATCGGGAGTTTTGGTATACATGCGGCAAGAGGGGCGAGGTATTGGTTTACCAATGAAGATCCATGCTTACAAATTGCAGGAGCAGGGGCTGGATACGGTGGAAGCCAACCGCAAACTCGGCTTTGCTGCCGATCTTCGAGAGTATGGACTCGGCGCACAGATCCTTGCTGACGTCGGAGTGAAGCGGCTTTTGTTGATGACCAATAACCCGAGGAAAGTGATTGGGCTTGGGGGGTATGGACTCGAAATCGTAGATTGTGTCCCGATCATCAGTGAGCCTAACCCGCACAACGAACGCTACTTGCGAACCAAGAAAATCAAGTTGGGCCACCGGCTTTAGGCATGTTCTTTTGAGCATGCCTGGCAGCGATTACCTGACTTTTGTGCCGCGGTAGACGATTTCGTAGGCGGCTTCGGCCTTAGGCTCTTCGTCAGCGGGGTCGGAGACTTCGGTTTCCTCAGAAAGCTTTTGGATCTTTTGAGCTGCGACATTGATGGCCACGTTCAACTCTGGCAGGGCAGTGGACGGCTCAGCAAAAACGCAGAGGAAGCAGTCGGAAATCGGTTTAAAGACGATAATGAATTCCTCACAGTTTAACACACATTCTTCGGCTTCTTGGCCGGACCCTCGGTATGCTTCAAACATCCGGCTGAGTTGTGGTCCGAGTGCTGTGGCCTGCTCCTGCTCGAAGTTGCTCAGGTTCATTCTCGCCAAAAGATCGCCTTCGGCGTCGACTAGCACAGAGCCCGCTACGCCCTGAACGTCCTTTAAAGTGCCCATCGCCTCTTCGATTTGCTCGATCATTTGCCAGATAACGTTGTTAAAAAATCCTTCCTGGGTCGCAACGAGCGACTCGTTTCTTGAGAACTCCTAACAACGAACGCTTACTTTAGGCGAAGTGCAACCTAGAAAAGAGGACTTTTGAGCCCAGACCTTGGTGATCAATGTTGTCTAGGGCTTAAGCCAGATGTGTGTCATGCAAAAACTCTTGCTGCACTGTTCAGGTTTTCGCGTTAATTGCCGCATGACTAAACCACTAATCACTTTGCTACTTCTTTTCGGCCTGCTTGGCCAACCAGGCAGATCCGAAGAAGATGCTTCAACTCAGCGCGTTTTGAATATGACTCGCGCGGTGATGGATTTTGTTTTGCCGGAGCAGGAAAAGACCAGTCTTACTCTGCCGCCTCTCTTGTCCAAAGCAGCACTGGCAAGCAATGGAGGCTTTGTGGATGGGGAATTAGCCGAGGCTTTGGAGGCCTACTTGGCAAAGCCAGAGGCGACCCTCGGCTTTGATCCTCTGATTGACGCTCAGGACTTTGACATTACGGACTTCACGCTCGAAAGCATGGAACAAAGCGAGTCGTCAGCGTGGGGTCAGGCAACCAAGGTTGTGCAAGCACGCTTCCGCAACTTCGGCGAAGAGCGGCGCGTAGCCTTCGCTTACATCGCCTCTGTGGATGAAACCCAGAGCTGGAAGCTCTTCGCCGTCTTTTGTTTGGAAGGACATGAAGGTCGCGAGTATAGCCTCACAGACGAGCTGCTTCGCGCTGCCAAAGAGTAGGCGCGCTGGTGTGGCTCAGTTTTAGAAGCTCGGGTCTTTTCTAATAACAAAGTCACGGTGCCTTTCCACAGCTCGCTGATGCTGGGCTAAGACCGCCGAGGCAGCGCTTGTTTCCTTAGGTTGCTCCAAGGCAGCGCTCATCACCACCAGTAACGCGTCCGCGTCTGCGACTTGAGTAATGGCCTGCTCCGCTTTGAGCTGTTCTATCACCACGCGAAAATTTTCCATATGAGGCCCGCAAAAAACCGGACGTCCGGTCACAGCTGGTTCGACCGGGTTTTGCCCTCCGTATTCAAAGAGGCTTTTGCCCACAAAAATGAGGTGGGCACAGTAATAGAGCCAACGCAGTTCTCCAGTGGTATCAACGAGCAGAATTTCCGGGTCATGAACTTCTGATGTAACGGCACTGCGGCGAAGCATGGGCACGGGACTTTGTTCCATAATGCGTCGACACCTCTCCACATGGCGTGGCACAAGGATGAGTCGCAAAGTCGCATGGTCAATGCGGAGTTTTTGGTAGATTCGAATGAGTGCCTCTTCCTCACCTTCCCAAGTTGATCCGCCGAGCAAGATTGTTTTGTCGGTCCAACCAATGGCTTTGAGTAAGGATTTGCTAGCCTCGATACGGTTTTCATCGGGTTCACCAAGGTCAAACTTCATGTTGCCGAGGTTTAGGACTCTTGGAGCTCCCATTTCTTGCCAAAAAGTGGTATCCGCCTCGTCAGTGGTTGTGACAAAGGACAAGTGGCGAATGAGTGGTGCGACCAACCATTGGAGGCTGCGGTAACGCTTCTGGCTGCGGGGAGAGACGCGAGCGTTTAGAATTCCCACCGGAATTGCACGTTGCTTTGCGGCGAGCTGAAGACCCGGCCATGGAGCCGCCTCAATAAATGCGATCAAGCGTGGTCGCACGCGGTTTAATGCGACATTCACGCACCAAGTGAGATCGACCGGATAGTAACCAAGCACCACACCAGGTGGTAGTTGCTCTTCGACCTGCTGAAATCCAGTTACCGTAGTGGTGGTCAAAAAAATTGGGCTGTGCCCGGGCATGGTGCACCAGGAGTCGATGAATTTTTTGGCGAGTAAAACCTCTCCCACGCTTACGGCATGGATCCAGATGGGCTGTTCGCCTTGAAAATGCTCCATATCGGCATACCGATAAAGTCCCCAACGATCGGCGATGCGATGCGAGGCGCGTCCGCGCCGAAACATCCGGAGCAATGCTCCTGGAAGCATCGGCACGAGAAGGATTGGTGCGACCCATGGGTAAATAAAGCGCCAAAGCTGGTAACCCCACATTATGGCTGACCCTTTTGTTGAAGCCAAACAACTTCAGTTCTGCCATAGCGACGTTGATCCAGAATTTCTAGGGGGCCGGGCGGCAGCGGGTAGCCGGGCATAATTTCGAGAATAAAAAGACCGTTGGGAGCAAGAACTCGAGCGACATCCTCCGAGACGCGTAGCGCGGTCATATGATCAAAATCTCCCGCAGCTTTTACATACGGCGGATCGGCAAAGACAATATGGTAAGTGGCGCTTGGCGCTTGAGCGAGAAAGCGATACACATCCTGTGCGACCACCTGAGAAGGCCCGAGCTTAAGCTGTGCGATGTTCCTCCGGAGAGAATCCAATGCCGCTTTGTCATTTTCCACGAAGGTCGCGTGAGCGGCTCCTCGGCTTAGCGCTTCCAAGCCTAAAGCGCCTGTCCCTGCGAAGAGATCAAGCACGGTGCTTTCCAAAACACTTTCACCGAGGGTGGAAAAGATGGCCGCTTTAACGCGATCCATGGAGGGTCGGGTTGTTTGGCCGGGTGGCGAAGATAAAGTGCGCCCGCCAGCGCTTCCTGCAATTATGCGCATCGAACATCATCAGCAGGGGATGAGCGCTTGCAAGTGCGAGATCGGTGTTCTTTAGCGGCGCGGGCCGCCCCGGGAGCGGTCCGCTGGGCGCAACCGTTCCCACCAGTTCCGAGGTTGGGTGGCGCGTGGGCGGGTTCTTACCGGTGTGCGTTTCTCGGGTGGTGCCGCCACAGGGGTAAGGTTAACAAGATAATTTGTCTCGGATTCAGGATCATCCAACACCACTTCAAGTGTCTGATTTTCATAGCCCGCCATCCTAAGGCTAAACGCTTGTTCTCCGGGATTCACGGTGACGGTGATGGGTGTGAAGCCGAGCAAAGCCTCCTCGGCATCAAAGACCTCGGCGCGAGCCGGAGCACTTTCAATAGTGACGCTGTTGCGCGAAAAATCCCACGACCAGTCACGATGCTGGCCGGGTGCTAAGGTTAACAGCTGTCGCAAAGGCTTGCGGTTTTCTTGTTTCAAAACCAACTCATAGTCGCCGGGCAGCAGCGCTTCCGCGACGAATGGTGTTTGTCCCTGCAGTTCGATGCGTCCCTGTTTCCACAGCGTAAAAGGAACACCGGTTGGCGAGGTAGCTACCTCCAGAGTGCTTGGTTGCGGGGCGAGCTTGACGTTGGCAGGGCGAAGTGGACGCTCATCCTGGGGAGTCACGGTGAGAGTTTGAGAAATGTAACCGGGCTTTTCCACGGTAATTTCAAACGCTTGTTCCGAAACACCCGCAATCAGGAGCGGAAGCGGATGCGTTATGGCACTGTTCGGGAGGCTCACCCTGGCGTCGTTGGGAAGAGCCTGCAGCCAGACCCAGCCGGTCTTATGCGGGAAATGAAGTGAACTGCCGAGCCATAAGCTTGAGCTAGCCATGCCACTGAGAGGCGCGTTCGCAATTGCTGGAGGCCGACCAAATGAAGAAAGCGCGAAAATTACGAGGAGCAGACCTAAGCCACTGGTAACTCCATACTTCCAGGAGCCGGCCAGCGACCAGCGACGTTGGAAAGCTGCGATCCAGTGCTTTAGGAGCATTGGGAGCCGTGCTGGTTGGGACTCCTGAGTGGCCATGGCTTCCTGGGGTGGCGTTTCCGTTCGAGGAAGAAGCGGGGCCCGACTCCCTGTGAGGGTGAAGGAGGCAAAAAAGGTGCCCAACAGCAGCTCGGCTTGGTTGCGCAGCTCACGAGCATTGGGAAGACGGTCCTCCGGACGTTTGGCGAGAACCTTCTTAAGCACTTCCACGACCGCCTGGGGAACACCTTCAAGTTCTTCCCAGTTCGGCTCGGCGTTGATGTGTTGGCTCATCACCGAAGCAACCGATCCGGTAAAAGGCGGTTTGCCGGTCAGCAGATACCACAGGGTCGAGCCGAGGGCATACAAATCTGACCGGTGGTCCATTGGTTTTTCTTCCAGCTGCTCAGGGCTCGCATAGTGAGGAGTTCCGACAAACCCGGCTTGAGTAATGGAGGCCTCAACTTCGTCGCTAAGAGGCTTGGCTAGGCCAAAATCAATAAGCTTAACGAACAAATCAGGCCCGGTGTCAGCATTTTCGAGCATGATGTTAGCCGGTTTGATATCTCGATGAAGCACGCCCTGTTTTTCCATTGCGCTGAGGCCCCGCGCACTTTGAATGGCAATTCGCAAAACTGTATCAACATTTAGCGGACCTTGAGCGCGGATGACTTGCTCGGTGGTGACTCCGTCGACATATTCCATGACGAAATAAACTTGGCCTTCGCGTTCGCCCAGATGAAAAACCTTCGCCAAATGGGGATGATTAAGTTGGGCGGCCGCTCGAGCCTCCCGCAGAAATCGTTGTTTCGCCACAGCGCTGCGAAGGCTGGCACCACTCATGAGCTTAAGAGCCACCCGAGAGTTAAGGTTGGTATCAAGGGCTTCGTAAGTTACACCCATGGCACCCCGCCCGAGTTCAACGGGAAGGCCTTGAGCGTTTTGCTTTATCCGAAAATGATCAAAGCTAAGGGCGGCAGGCGGTGCGGTGGTGGACATGACAGCTTACCTTCTTGGTAGCAGAATAAGGGCTCAGGATCAAGCCGGAGCGGCAGCGAAAGAACCGGTTTGAGCACGGTCTAGTGCTAGACTTTTGGGCCGGACTCTGAAAGCAGCTTAGTGCTTTTTGACATTGGAACCGGCCTCGGAGTCTGATGGTGAAGCTTCAGGGTTCGAAACCCGAAGAGGGGAGCAAACAGCAGCTCCGGCCAATGCTGGCATCGCGTGTTGAAAGTTGTCACAGCCCGATTGTAGCCTTCACGCATGAGCGAGATTTCGTTTTCGAGCTCGGTCAATGTTTGCATAGAGCTTTGCATCAATTCCTCGGAGCGGAGATCCGGATGGTCCTCTCGATGCAGGTAAACGCCGTGCCAAAGCATCATGACCACGCATTCAGCCGCCTCTGCCTCTTCTGGAGTGAAGTGCTCCTTATTGCGCGCTTCACTGAGTTGGGTTTGA
Organism: Verrucomicrobiia bacterium; assembly: GCA_036804205.1. Lineage (GTDB taxonomy): Bacteria > Verrucomicrobiota > Verrucomicrobiia > Chthoniobacterales > CALDSX01 > DAIRSW01. The sequence goes on from DAIRSW010000023.1 coordinate 18,310, forward strand.
AGCACTCTTTCGTGTCCCATGGCTGTTTTAACCAGCGGCAAAAGGTTGTTCAACAGGTCCAGACGCTTCTTCAAAGCAACCTCGATGTTGGCCCAACATGCTCGTGCTCGGTTTCTAAGGAAGATCAGATCGTTGAACAAGATGACCGCGATGGCCAAGCCAAGAAACGCGAGCGGCCCAAGGATGGCCCAAACAAAACTAGACGCAGCGTGCTCTCCCAGGCTAGCGCTCAAGTGTAAAGCAAAGGTGCTACAGCCAAGCATAGCAATGGAAAGCAAGGCAAATCCGTTCAGGGCGAGATGTCTCTGGGCTTGATTCAGCGGCACCGTGCTAATAAGAAAAAAATTCTGCTTATCATCCGCTTTTTTAATCACCAAACGGTCGTGAGTCTTTGGGTCAATGAATGCGTTGGCCAAAATGTGAACCTCATCATCAGGGCGGATCGCATGCTCCTGATGCCATTCGCGGTTTTGATTTCGCTTTTCTGAAATCAACTGCGTAAGATAGAGCCACGCGCCCTCATGCGTTACCGCAAGTCTTTTATTCCCTTCTGCGAGATAAAAGGTCTTGGGTTCGGTGGTATCGGAACGAATCGACCAACTATTTTTGTGTGGCACTTTGACCATGTGACGGAGGAGCACGGCAGGTTGCTTGCTGATGGGTCCTTCCTGAAGCTTATCCGTGCAAGGTTTGGCAATGATGTGGTTTAAGCCGTAGGTTATTCCAGCAAGTGCGGTGCTAGGGAGATTATCGATAGCTCGTTTAAAGAAAAACTCCTTGAACCCGTAGCGACAGCCGAAAAGTAGAAGCAAAGCGCCCATGCCCAAACCAAAAAGGATTTGCCACCACAGTAAGCTCTGCCGACTCTTGAACGTAAAAGAGTCGCCCAGACTAGCCAGACCAGGGTAGGACACAGGCTGCACGATCCAGCGCTCCGGCGCTGTCGCAAATGTGCTTTGGTAGGCGACGACTCGCTGGCGGGCTTGTTCCAAAAGCCTTAGTCCGACCTCCTTAGTTTGGGGTGCCAAATTGGCGTTTTGCAGAGCGGCAGGGAGTGTTACCCAAGCTCCATCCCAGTTCGATTCATGCAACGCAAGGACGCTTTTGATCACCGTCTGACTAAAGCCCAAGTCATTCTCCAGAGTGAGGACGGCGATCCGGTGGTCGCTTTGGATAAGGTATTGACCTAGCAGCAGAAGCGCAACCCCTTGCCCGATGGTCTGCACGGTTAGAAAGCCGATCATGGTTTGTAGCTGAAAATTGGCCGTCCAAATTGCGAGAATACTTATCACGCAGCCCAGTAAGCCAAGCAAACAGGCCAAACTGACCCAGTGGTGTCTCGCTTGAAGATGAGTAAGGTTTTGCGTGGAGATCCTTGGGTTAAGCTGGTCCGCTGGAGCATCGAAATCGATATGCCCGGTGCCTGGCCCCCAAGATTTACCAATCCCAACGACTGAGATTGCCATGCCCGGTTCCAGCAAATACTCAGTGAACAATTGATTGCCACGTCGTTCACTGAACGTTCTGTTGAGCTCGAGCGGGAGATTTTCCCCGGGTTGAACGAGTATTTTTCCGGTGTCATCCTGAAGGTAAAAGGGAGCCACTTTTTTGCTGGTCCGGACCACCCGCCATTTGTTTTCTTGCCGCTCTGAAACTGTCAGAATATACCCAAGGCACTTTTTTTCTTGAATCGGGGAGACCAAGGTCTGACCATCAGTGGCAGCGACGATGCCTTCCACCTGCACCCTACCGAGCAAAACATCCGCGACAGGAACCACCGGGACGCGATCCATCTCCCGAGCACGATTCCACTCTTTGATACCCTGCTGATAAAATAAGAAGCCCGCTATACTGAGAACAATGACCACGGGTAATCGGAGAAAAAAGTGTCGAATCATCATGCCCAAAGCTTTTTTGTTGCTTTGAGGCAAAAATGCAAGCGGGTTTATGCCGCAGGGTAGATGCTACAGCCTTGCAGTTGCGTAGGGTGCGGTTCTCTGCTACCTGCCATACCAAGCGTTTTTTTGCCCCGTTCGTTTTTCCATGCCTAAAGATACTGATCTCAGAAAAATCCTCCTGATTGGCTCCGGCCCCATTGTTATTGGTCAGGGATGCGAGTTTGACTATTCCGGAGTGCAAGCGTGCAAAGCTCTCAAGGCCGAAGGATACACGGTCGTTCTATTAAATTCGAATCCGGCTACCATCATGACCGATCCGGAGTTTGCCGACCGGACCTATGTGGAGCCCATCACTGCCGAGGTGGTGGAAAAAATTCTTGATATTGAAAAACCGGACGCCATCCTGCCGACTCTTGGCGGGCAGACCGCCCTGAACGTGGCCATGGAGCTGGTCGCAAACGGAGCGCTCACGCGGCATTCGGTGCGTTTGATCGGTGCCAATGCTGAGGCCATTGCGAAAGGCGAGGATCGTCAGCTTTTTAAAGATGCCATGCTGAAGATCGGTTTGGATGTGCCGCGCTCAGGAGTGGCACATACGATCGATGATGCACGGCGCATTGCGGCGGATATTGGCAGCATGCCTTTGGTGATCCGCCCGGCCTACACGCTTGGTGGCACGGGTGGGGGCATTGCCTACAACAGGGAGGAGTTTGAAACCATCGTGGCGAATGGCCTAGAATTATCGCCTGTCAACGAGGTGCTGATCGAAGAAAGCCTTTTGGGTTGGAAAGAGTTTGAAATGGAAGTGGTGCGGGACAAGAACGACAACTGCATCATTATCTGTTCCATCGAAAATTTTGATGCGATGGGTGTTCACACCGGGGACAGCATCACCGTGGCTCCAGCCCAGACTCTGACCGACCGCGAATACCAGGTCATGCGCGACGCCTCGTTTCGTGTTATACGGGAAATCGGTGTCGAAACTGGCGGTAGCAACATCCAATTTGCGGTGAATCCTCAAAACGGACGGATGGTGGTGATCGAAATGAACCCGCGAGTGTCTCGGTCGTCCGCTCTCGCCTCGAAAGCCACCGGGTATCCGATTGCAAAGATCGCTGCGAAATTGGCGGTCGGCTACACCCTGGACGAGTTGCGCAACGATATCACCCGCCACACCCCGGCCAGTTTCGAGCCGACCATCGACTACTGTGTGGTTAAGGCCCCGCGATTTGCTTTTGAAAAGTTTCCTCAAGCCGATCCGACCCTGACCACCCAGATGAAAAGCGTGGGTGAGGTCATGGCCATTGGTCGCACCTTCAAGCAAGCGATGCAAAAAGCTCTGCGTTCCTTGGAAATCGGGCGTTTTGGTTTTGGGGCGGACGGTCGAGGACCACAACCGCCGGAGGGTGGTTGGTCGATGGACTTTCTTCGCAGCAGAATGGCGGTGCCCACTGCGGAACGCATCTTCTACATTGGGGAAGCATTACGACAGGACATCAGCGTCGAAGAGATCCATCGACTCTCGGGGATTGACCCATGGTTTTTGCATCAGCTTGCCGAGTTGGTTGAGGAAGAAAGGAAAATCGCCGCCGATCCCAACTACTCGCTGCGTGATGCAAAACATCTTGGGTTCAGTGACCGGCAACTGGCTTTTCTTAAAGGCCAAACCGATAGCGAGATTCGACAGGAGCGGCATAAACAAGGAATTCGTCCGACCTACCGACTGGTGGACACTTGCGCGGCCGAGTTTGAAGCTTTTACGCCATACTTTTACTCGACCTACGGGAGCGAGGACGAAGTGATGCCCAGTGACCGGAAGAAGGTCTTAATTTTGGGCGGTGGCCCCAACCGCATTGGGCAAGGGATCGAGTTTGACTACTGCTGCGTGCACGCCTCCTTCGCATTGCGTGAAGATGGGTATGAAACCATCATGCTTAATTCGAATCCTGAAACGGTTTCAACCGATTACGACACCAGCGACCGACTCTATTTTGAGCCATTGACCCTTGAAGACGTGCTCAACGTTTATGAGCGGGAGAAATGCTGGGGAGCAATCGTGCAGTTGGGCGGGCAAACGCCACTGAACCTGGCGCAGTCTTTACAAGCTAACGGTGTTAACATCATTGGAACGAGTCCGCAAAGCATTGAGTTGGCGGAGGATCGTAAACATTTTGCGGCACTCCTGGATCGACTGGGCTTGCGCCAAACGCCGGGCGGAACTGCAGTGGACGAAGAAGGTGCAGTGGAAGTGGCCCGGCGAATTGGATTTCCAGTATTAGTAAGACCATCCTTCGTGCTGGGTGGTCGAGCAATGGAGATTGTTTACGCGGAGAATGATCTGCGCCGCTACATCCGCACTGCGGTGGAAGCGAGCCCAGAGCGACCGGTTTTGGTTGACCGGTTTCTGGAGGATGCCACGGAGGTTGACGTGGATTGTATCTGCGACGGAACGAACGTCGTGGTTGGGGCGATCATGGAGCATATTGAGTTCGCGGGTATCCACAGCGGGGACAGTGCCTGTGTCATCCCTCCGTTTTCCTTGTCAGCCGAAGTGCAAACCAAGATCGCTGAAGCAGCGACCTCCTTAGCTCTAGCCTTAGAGGTCAAGGGACTGATGAATGCCCAGTTTGCAATTAAAGACGGCGAAGTTTTTATTATCGAAGTCAATCCTAGAGCTTCGCGCACCATCCCATTTGTTAGTAAGGCGACCGGGGTCCCTCTTGCTAAGCTGGCTGCCCAAGTTATGGCCGGGAAAACACTTCCTGAATTGGGTTTCACTCAGCCCGTGGTGCCCAAACATTATTCGGTCAAGGAAGCCGTATTTCCGTTCATTCGCTTTCCGGGCGTTGATATTTCTTTAGGGCCTGAAATGAAATCGACCGGTGAAGTGATGGGAATCGACGCGGATCTTGGCTTGGCCTACGCGAAAAGCCAGATGAGCGCTCAGCCGCCTCTGCCACGCGGAGGCAATCTGTTTATCAGCGTAAAAGATGAGGACAAGCAGGAAGCGATCGCTTTAGCCAGGGAGTTTCATGAGATCGGCTTTGTGCTGCACGCAACCTCGGGAACGGCCACGATCCTTGAGGCGCAGGGCATCCCAGTGCGACGCCTCTTTAAATTATCCGAAGGGCGGCCCAACGTGTTGGATATGATTAAGAATGGTCAAATTCACTTTATCCTCAACACGCCGAGCGGAAAATCGCCGCGAGCTGATGAAGTGATCATACGGAGCGCTGCGGTTGCGGCCCGCATTCCGATTATGACAACCCTGAGGGCAGCGCGCGCCAGCTTCGAGGGCGTCCGTGCACTGCAAGAGAAGGGGCTACGGGTGCAACCTCTGCAAGCCTTTCATCCGCGTTAGCAAATGAGTCGGCTTTCGCGCAGGTCTAGGCCCGAAAAGTTCTTTAGTGGCATCACCACGCTGCCAGGTCGTCTTTTTGTGTTCGGGCTGTGTGTTCTGATTGCACATCTGCTTGGATTCAGCATCGGCAGTCTCCGCGAGGGAGATGCCTTCACGCTTCCTGGTTGGTATGAGATTCTTATGGCACCGTTGTCCTGGCTCGGACAGCTCTTGGTGAATCCGCAACAACCCTGGCGGTTTCTGTATGTGGCGGTTTTGCTCGTGTTGTTCTATGGGATCGCCATTAGCAACTGGCCTCAGCTGCTACTCGTGCTGGTGCTTTTTCAAGTTCAGCTTTGGGACAGTTTTTTGCTGGCCCGATCGATAAGCTTCCGCCCCACCTTTTTTGGAGGCACGCCGGTGGCTGCCTCAGGGAGTCTTACCATTATTGTCACCGTGAGTGTTGTCGTTCTCCTCGCGCTTGTTGGCCCGGGCTTATGGCTGTGGGTTAGAAAAAGACAACGAAGAAACCAGCAAGCGACACTTAGGCCATAGAAGCGACCAGCTACGGGTAGGCTAAATGCCACTTTTTTTGGGCGACAAACATTTGCGTTGAAGCGGAATTTTGGGATGGTTGATGGCATGTCCCCTGACTTGCTGCACACCCGATGCTCTTTGATAACACGCCTTTCGCGCCTCATGGTCTCAACATGTTTTGTGCTGTTGGTTGGCTTTTACTCGTCGAGCCAAGCCCAGGTGCAAGTCTTCATCGATACGGAACGAGATTCTTTCATCCCGCACGAGGCGATGATCGTTAAGGTTACTTTAACCAACCTGTCCGGCCGTGATTTATTTTTAAGAAATGACCAGCATTATTCTTGGCTGAATTTTCAAATGCAAAACATGCACTCGGAGCGTTATGTGCAAAAACGTCAGAAGCCGGAGCAGTTTGAGCCACTCTTCCTCAAAACCGGTCAGTCCACCGTGCGGGAAGTTGATTTGTCTCGGCATTTTGTTCCTGAAGAAAGTGGCACGACCACGCTCACCGCGACGGTCTATGCTCAGGACAGCCAGCAACATTTTGCGAGTAACCGGAAGGTGTTTGAGATTGTGGAGCCCCTCGTTCTTTGGCGGCAGGTTGTGGGAATCCCTGGCGGAGGAGGCCAATCTAAGTTCTCGATTCTTTCCAGCCAAATTAAGGCGCACAAGGGACTTTATGTTAGAGTAGAGGACGAACACACCGGGCGCGTTTATGTCACGCGTTTGGTAGGGCATCATCTAGATTTTGCCGCTCCACAAACACATATCGATCGCGAAAGCAATCTGCATCTGCTGTTTCTAGCCGCTCAGCAGACTTGGCTCTACCTGGTCTTTGATCCAGTCGGAGAGCAAAAACATCGTGTCGTCTACCGCAACACGGATACCCGCCCTTCTCTGTATCGAACCGGGGAAGGCCTGATTTCAGTCTTGGGCGGACGCGCCGATATTCCTCGCGGCGTGCCGACCAGTCCGGATTTGGCTGGCGAGGAAGCCGCCGTATCCAATATCTCTGAGCGGCCGGAAGGTCTCCCTGGCCTGTAGTCGGCTTTCACACACAGAACTCATTTCATGCGAAACTTGATCCAAACCTTGGGAGTGATGCTCGCCTGCGCAAGCATCCCGAGTTTTGCACAAGAAAGTTTCGACCTTGAGCAGTTTGCCATACGGGAACTTACCGAGCCCAGCTTACCCGAATGGCTTGCCCTTGCCGATAAAAATTGGGCTCCCATTTGGCGTCGTCTCAACGAACCTCAGGCATACATGATCGGTGCCGATAGGTATGTCTTGGCTTTAACCCTGGGCATTATCGTGGCGGACGGGCATTTTGCGATTCTGGCTCAGAATGGTCAAGGATTTCGCAATGTCATGCGCGATTTTCAAAGCGCCAGCAGTGCTTTGGGTTTGGTTGATCTCGAGCTCGAACGCTTTCGACGTCTTAAAACCCAGACCGACCAACGTCGCTGGAGCGTTGCCGCCGGTGAATGGGATGCTTTGTACCGTGGTCTACGGGTTGACTTTGAGCGCATGAGAGACCAGCGCTTGATGGCCTTGGTCACTTTTGCCATGTGGGTAAGAACACTCGAATCGCTGGCCTCCGCAGGAGAAACCGCTACGGATCATCATGCTGTGGTGCTGGAGCAGGGCATGTGGTTTGAAAGGTTAGCCCGCCGCCTGGCACCGAGTGGCGCACCAACCGAGTCTGAGGATGATTCCTTTCAGATTGCGCACGCTTTCCTGCTCGGTTTGGATGACGTGTGGGCCCAAGATGGTGGCTGGGACGCACAAAGGCTACAAAACCTCAAGGAAGGTTGCCAAGAGGCGCTGCGGCAATTAACAGGCTCTCCACTCCCAGCTGAGTAGCGTAAAACACTTCCCATAAGCGTTAACTTTGTGCTGCACAGTTCGATTCTGAGCAGACCCACGACCTTGCTAGCTAGGCTTATGCCAAACCCGCCCCGCCGGCCGACCGGCAGGGAGTAGCAAGTGGCTGGGCGAGAGGAGTCGGGATCAAATGCCTCGGGCCTTCAAACGGCGCTCGATCTTCTCCCAATCGCCTAGATGAGCCCGCATTAGCATCTTCCATAGCTTCCCGTGATTAGGCACGGAGAAGTGGAGTAGTTCATGAACGATGACGTAATCGCCGAGCTTCGTGTCCATGCCGAGCAGCTCATCGTTAAAGCTTAACGTTCCAGCCGTGGAACATGACGCCCACTTGCGGCGCATCGGGCGGACATAAATGGCGTGCGCTTTCACATCGAGTTTCGCGGCCCATTCGAGCACGCGGGCTTTGAACTCCTCCCGGTCGCTCC
>DAIRSW010000024.1:0-21999 GCA_036804205.1 Verrucomicrobiia bacterium
GGCTGCCGGATTTGCAGCTGGTTTGGCTCGGGTCGGAAGAAAGGACTTTTGTTCATGTGGCTGCGCATTTGGAAAAGGAAGGGCTACCATGGCATACCATGATGAACGCTGGGATTTTTGAACCAGGAGGTCGGCCCACAGGTTTGACGATCATTGATGGCGAAGTGTTGACCCCACTCAACTTGGATGAAGGCCGGGGAAACTTTTTTCTGAAACCTAACGGTGTCTTTCTGGTGAGCGCAGGAAAGGCGGAGATTCTGACAAGCGAAGAATTTGCAGCACAACAGTCGGCTCCCCAGCTCGCGCTGCAGTCTGGGCCATTGTTGCTGCGGGAGGGCCAGATTCATCCGCAGTTCCGGAAGGAAAGCTCAAGTCGCTTGCATCGCAATGGCATTGGAGTGGATGAGTCAGGAAATGTCCACTGGGTGATCACCGCTTTGGGACAAGAGCATCAGCCGAATCTTTACGAGTTTGCTGAGGCGTTTCGGCAGCTTGGCTGTGCGGATGCTTTGTTTTTAGACGGGGACCTTAGTCAGATGCTTGGTCCCGACGAGCTGTCCTCATGGCCAGGCAACCATCTTGGAGCGGTCTTGGTGATTTTGGATGGTGAGTAGGGGGCCTTATCTTCTAGGGACATGAGCAGAGCATAAAATTCGATTGCCTCTCGCCTTGCTCCGCTCATAGCTTCTGTATAGTTTCCTCATCGCCATGCCGTTTCGCCTAAAACTTCTCGATCGATACATCCTCCAGCAAATCCTGTTGGCGGGGAGTGTGGCGGTGGCTGTGCTTACCGCGATCTTGGTGCTGGGGAATATTTTTAAGCAACTTCTGGATCTGTTGGTCGACCAAAGGGCTCCGCTTGACACGGTGATCGCGTTTATTGCCTACGTGATTCCTGCCTCAAGTGTTTACACCATACCCTGGGGATTCTTGACGGCGGTCTTGTTGGTTTTTAGTCGTCTGTCGGCCGAGAATGAATTAACCGCGATGCGTACGTCTGGGTTGAGTATCGGACGCATTGCCGCGCCGGTGTTGATTTTGGCACTTTTGCTATCAGGTCTGTGCCTGTGGGTTAACCTGACCATTGCTCCTCAAGCTCAGGAAAGGATGCGGAGTTCTATTCTGAATATCGCTACCGAGAATCCTATCGCGCTTTTTGCAAATGATCATGTGATCGAAGAGTTTCCCGGACGCCGCATTTATGTGGGGAGGAAGGATGGAACCACGCTCTACGATTTGTTCGATTTCCAATTAGTGGATGAGCGACATGTGCAACGCGTGGTTTTTGCTAAACGCGGTGAGTTGATTACGGACTTGGAAGGAAAATCTATCCGGATGCGTTTATACGATGCTCGCGTGGAGGAGTTTAGTGCAGAGGATCCCCTGGATTATGAAAGCATCCAACATGGAATCGCCTTGGAGGAAACCACGATCACTATTCCATTAGAGGAGCTGATCGCTCGAAACCAGGAGCGCCGCGGGTTTTCATCGCTCACCGCCATTGAGCTGCAGAAAATGATTGAGGAGCGTGAGGATACCACTCGGGCACGAACGGAACTTCATAAGCGTTGGTCGTTTTCATTGGCCTGCATCACCTTTGCCTTGGTAGGGATCCCCCTTGGGGTGACCACCCAACGTCGGGAGACGTCAGCCGGGTTTGGGGTAAGTTTGTTAGTAGCCTTCGCGTATTTTATTTTTATTGAAGTCGCCAATACTCTTCGCGACACCCCAGCTGCCCAGCCCCATCTGATTATGTGGCTGCCCAATTTCGTGTTGGGTGGGTTCGGGATTTGGCTTTTCCGGCGGTTACAACGACGCTGACCAAGAGCCCAGTTTTTAACATTTTGTTGAGTGCCGCGCTTGCCATAGACCTTGGCAGCATGCAGAGGTGTTCATGGCAATGCATTCTTACCCGACTGCCAAGGAATTTTTCGAGGAACTCGGATCCTTCGCGGTGACTTATGACGATGTGTCTCTGGCCACCTGCTACTCTCAGGTTTTGCCACGGCAAGCCAAAGCGGAGACCCGATTGAGCGAGTCTTTAATTCTGCCTCTGCCCATCATTTCTGCGGACATGGATACGGTGACCGAAGCGGAAATGGCAATCGCTCTAGCTTTAAATGGAGGCTTGGGGCTGATCCATTATAACATGGCAGCTAAGCAGCAAGTCAAACAGGTGACTCGGGTGAAAAATCATGTCAACGGTTTGATTCAAGATCCCATTAGCGTGCATCCCGATCAGTCCATCGGTGAAGTTCTGGAGATGGTTGAGTCCCGGGGTTTTGACTTTCGAACCTTCCCAGTGGTGGACGAAAAAGGGACGCTTTTAGGCCTCCTCCCGAGTCCGGTGGTGCGAGGACGCTACGCCGACCGGCAAGTTGCGGCAGCGATGACTCAGCGTGCTCAGGTATTGACCATCCAGGCCGACGCATTGGGGGAAGATCCTATTCAGGCGGCTGATCAATTCTTTAGCCAGCATTTAGGAATCCACAAGCTCCCGGTGGTCGATCGAGAAGACCGGTTGCGGGGGATGTTTACCTTGAGCGATGTGGAGCGGATTTCGGAGGAAGCCACCGCGCACACGCGACCTGCGCGGGATAGCCGGTTCCGGCTGCGCTGCGGGGCGGCGGTGTCCGCGCCGAGAACCACGGATGGGACTTTGGATCGCGATGCTTTGCTGGAGCATGTCGGGGCGATGGTGGATGAAGGACTGGATGTTGCAGCGGTTTCAACCGCGCATGGGCATACTCAGGGAGTAGGCGATTGTGTGCGCTGGATCAGAAATGCGTTTCCAGATTTGGTGATTTTGGCCGGAAACGTGACCAGCGCCGAGGGGGTAGACTTTTTGTATGAAGCAGGAGCCGACGCAGTGAAAGTGGGGCAAGGCCCAGGCTCGATCTGCACCACCCGGGTGGTGGCCGGGGTAGGAGTGCCACAAATGACCGCATTGTATCATGCTTCCAAGGCCGAGAACGTGGGGCGAGTGGCGATCATTGCCGACGGTGGAATCAGCAAAAGCGGCGATGTGGTTAAGGCTTTAACACTCGCCGATGCGGTGGTCTGTGGGGGGCTTTTGGCAGGCGCTCCCGAGGCGCCCGGAAAAATTTTGGAGATCGAAGGCAAACTTTATAAGGAGTATCGGGGCATGGGAAGTCAGGCGGCAATGAATGCGGGCTCCGCAGCTCGCTACGGACATACTCGCGGCGCTTTAAAAGTCGCCGCAGAAGGCGTGGAAGCGCTGAAGGAGGTGTCGCCTTCGGTGCATGTGACGTTGCGACAATTGGTCGGAGGTTTGCAAAGCGGCATGGGATATCTTGGGGCCAAAGATTTGCAGGAGCTTAAGGCGCATGCTCGGTATGTGCGGGTTTCCCCAGCCGGCCAACGCGAGGCGCAGCCGCATGATGTGTTGGAAATAAAGGCACCTATTGAGAAGGACTAAAGCAGATGTGTGGTATTTTTGGGTTTGTGGGTTTCGAAGAAGAAGGTCTCCTGGAGCGGATGGCAAAAAAGCTGGTGCACCGTGGACCGGATGGGGAAGGACGGTTTGAACACAAAGCGCATCGTTTTTCTATGGGGATGCGGCGTCTTTCCATCATCGATTTGGATGGAGGATGGCAGCCGATCTATAACGAGGATAAATCGGTAGCGGTCTGTTATAACGGCGAGATTTATAATTACGTGGAGCTGATGGAGGAACTCAAGGAGTTGGGGCACCACTTCGAGACGCGGAGTGACACGGAGTGCATCGTGCACGCTTGGGAGGAATGGGGCGAGGATTGCGTGAGCCGGTTTAATGGGATGTTTGCGTTCGCACTGCACGACACCCGGAAGGGCGTCACCATGTGGGCGCGCGATCGTTGCGGGCAGAAGCCTTTTTACTATTGGCGTGGACAGGGCGGCTTAGTTTTTGCCTCGGAGGTGAAAGCGCTTTTGGAGTGCTCAAAAGTTTCTCGGGCATGTCATCTACCCAGTATCGATGCTTATCTAGGGCTGCGTTACGTGCCTGAGCCGCAGACGATGTTTCAGGATGTTTTCACACTTCCGGCCGGTCACCGAATGCTGCGATCGACTTCGGATGGTGGTCTCAGGATTGAACGTTACTGGGATGTGACGTTGTATGATCGTCATGCTTTACAGGGGCAAGAAGCTTTGGACGCCACGGAAAACATGCTGCGAAAAGCGGTTCATCTCACCATGAGAAGTGATGTGCCGGTCGGAGCTTACTTGAGTGGTGGAGTCGATTCTTCGTTATTGGTTGCTTTGATGTGCGAGGTTAACGACCGGGTAAACACTTATTCCATCGGTTTTAATTCGCCGATCGATGAAACTGCGGATGCAGCGGAAACAGCGCGTTTGCTGGGAACAAATCATCACGAGATCCATTGTTCGCCGGACGACTTTGATCTTTTGCCCAAGGTGATTTATCACATGGACCGTCCGGTTGGAGACGCGCTGATTTTGGCTTTTTATAAGTTGGCCGAAGCCACGGCAAAAGATCATCGGGTGGTGATCAGTGGGGAGGGGGCCGATGAGATTTTTGGCGGTTATTCTTTTCATAACGTCATTCAACTCGCCGAGCTGTATCATCGTTTGATGCCGGGTTTTCTGCATCGGGGTGTTGCCATGCCGGTGTTGCGAGGCTTGCCGGTTGATCTGTTGACCAAGTTTTTTGTTTTCCCCGCCAAACTTGGGCAGCAGGGGAAAGCTCGGCTAGTGGACTTTCTTGGGAACTATGGTGACCGGAATATGTTCGAAAATTATGTGGCGCTTAAAACTCTTTGGGGTAGGCCAGCACGAGAGGGATTGTATTCTGAAAACTTTAAGTCGCTCGCAACCGAGGCGTGGATTCCACCGGTGCGTGATGAAGGCGGTGTTTTCTTTGATCGCCTATTAAAGTTGCAGTGGGATGAGTGGCTCCAGGATTGGTGTATCATTCGGCAGGACAAGAACACCATGGCTCATTCACTCGAGGTGCGGCTGCCGTTTTTGGATCATAACCTCATTGATTTGGCTTTTCAGATTCCACCTAAACTGAAGAATGATGGACGGCGCGATAAAATCATCGAACGTCAGCTGGCTCGCAAGCTTCTACCGGAAGCGGTGACGAATCGGAAGAAGATTCCCTTTTTCTTGCCGATGGAATTCTTTTTTGAGCATCCGCAGATTCGCCATTGGATCGAACTAACCTTGAACGAGGATCAAGTTCGCAAGCGGGGTTACTTTGACCCGACCTATGTGAAGGCGCTGTTGAATAAAATGGAGACTCGCGAGTTTGTTACGCTCAAGCAGGTGATGTCTTTGGTCATACTCGAGCTTTGGCATATGGTTTTCATCGATGGAGAAAGCTTTTGAAGACTCAACGCACCATATTGATAACCGGCGTGAGTCGCGGCCTCGGCCTGGCTCTTGCGAAGGAATTTATCTCCCTGGGTCATCGAGTGCATGGAAGTGTCAGAAATATGAGTCCGGAGCTTCAATCATTAGGTGCCTCGGCAAAGCTGCGAGAGCTTGATGTTCGAGATGCTGAAGCCATTCAGGAATGGGCTCAAGACTTGGAGGATGCGGCTAGTTTACCCGATCTTTTGATCAATAACGCGGGGGTCATCAACGAGCCGCGTCCACTTTGGGAAGTGGGAGAGGACGAGTTCCGGGAGGTGCTTGAGGTGAACGTTCTGGGGATCCACCTGATGCTCCGGGCTTTCTTGCCCAAGCTAATCAGGCGCGGACCTGGCGTGGTGGTCAATTTCTCCTCGGGCTGGGGACGCAGCACCTCGCCGGAAGTAGCTCCTTATTGCGCGAGCAAATGGGCGGTGGAGGGCCTGAGTGCGGCGGTTGCGCAGGAAGTGCCGCTTGGCTTAGCTGTGTGTGCGGTGAATCCTGGAATTATAGACACAGATATGTTGCGGAGCTGTTTTGGTGAAAGTGCGACCAGCTACCCAAACCCAGAAAATTGGGCCAAAACGGCCTGTGCTCGCCTACTTTTGCTTGATGAACACTCCAACGGCAGGGCTTTAAATATTTAAGCGTTCAGAATTTGCTTGCCTTTCCGTCGTGACCTTGATTTAACAGGGAGTGTGAAGTTTGCGTTTTTCCTCCTTATTATTGCCGTTTGTTCCTGGTGGTTTCTGAACCGATCCAGCCATGAGGGAGAACCGACCAACTCAGCGTCGCTCGCGGCGTTGGTTCAAAATGGATTCGATCAATCGCGACTGGCTCAAACCTTGAAGGCAGTTCGAGACTGGGCAAGCAAGTATCAAGAAGATTTATTCACGGATATTGAGATGGGGCCAAGCGGTGTCGAGGAGCATAGCTTGCAGCAGTGGGCTAAGGTTTTTGCGGAGGAATATCAAGAAGCCGTGGATGATGAGAAGAAGCATAAAGCGCAGCTTGGTTATCAATACTGTTTGGGTGCGATCAGAGCGCTCAATGAGCAAGCCAGTCACGCGGATCGCTTGATCAAATCTCGGGAGCGAGGATACGAGGACACAACGGTTGCAGCTCGAGAGCGCGCGGCTGCACAAGAACGAAAAAAGCAACTTTTCGAAGGCAATATTTTCCGAAGCTGGGAAGAAAGCGCGACCCCGATTCGCAAATACTTGTCAGAGCTTCAGCAGCAGCTCTAAAGATACGCGTTTAACCAACTTTCTAAGCTGCGACAAAGTGACCATTTCCGCGGCGGCGCTAGGGAGTAAAGTGCGTCACTGTGGCGCGCTATTGGACTTACTGGCAAAGCGGTCTAGTGGTATTGTTTTTGTAAGTCATTAAGGATGAAGGACTTAGGTTTCGTTTCGATGAGTTGGCACGGCTTGTGCATAGGGTGTGGTTAGCTCAAATCAAAACAATCTACATTTTTCTTTAAAATTACTCATGTCTAAAATCCTCGGAATTGATCTCGGAACCACGAACTCCTGTATGGCCGTCATGGATGGCGGCGATCCACTGGTCCTCGAAAACTCGGAAGGCGCTCGCACCACTCCCTCCATTGTTGCATTTAGCAAAAACGGGGAGCGTTTGGTAGGCCAAGCCGCTAAAAGGCAAGCCGTCACAAATCCTGCGAACACGGTGTTCTCCATCAAACGATTTATGGGACGCAAGTTCAGCGAAGTTGGCGAAGAGGCCAGGCGTGTTCCCTATAAACTTGTCGAGGCTTCTAATGGTGACGTAGCGGTAGAAATTGATATTAACGGCGAGAAAAAAACCTTTTCGCCCCAAGAAATTTCAGCCATGATTTTAGCGAAGCTTAAAGCTGACGCGGAATCGAAACTTGGCGAAACCATCTCGCAAGCGGTCATCACTGTGCCCGCCTACTTTAACGATGCCCAACGGCAAGCTACGAAAGACGCGGGCAAAATTGCGGGCTTGGAAGTGCTTCGAATCATCAACGAGCCCACCGCAGCATCTTTGGCTTATGGCTTAGACAAAAAGTCTGACGAAAAGATCGCCGTTTACGATCTTGGTGGAGGCACCTTTGACATTTCCGTGCTGGAAATCGGCGATGGCGTTTTCGATGTCAAAGCCACCAACGGTGACACGCATTTGGGTGGAGATGATTGGGACAATGCCATCATGGATTGGATCGTCGACGAGTTCAAACAAGACAATGATGTTGACCTAAGCAAACAACCCGACGCCATCCAACGTATCAAGGAGGAAGCTGAAAAGGCCAAAGTGGCCCTTTCCTCTGCGCAAGAATACGAGATCAATTTACCCTTCATCACCTTCGTTGCAGCAGATGCGAGCGGGCCAAAACACATTCAGAAAAAGTTAACCCGGTCAAAGCTGGAGCAGCTCACCGATAGCCTATTCACTCGCACCATTAAGCCAGTACAGGACTGCATCACTGATGCGGGCCTCACCACCTCCGATATCGACGAGCTCGTCCTCGTGGGTGGGATGACACGCATGCCTAAAGTCCAAGAGACAGCGCGCAATTTGGTTAATAAAGATCCTCACAAAGGCGTGAACCCGGATGAAGTGGTCGCGGTCGGCGCTGCTATCCAAGGGGGAGTACTTCGTGGTGATGTGAAAGACGTGCTTCTGCTCGACGTCACTCCGCTAACCCTGGCCATTGAAACCGCCGGTGGAGTTGCCACCGCCATGATCCAGCGGAACACCACGATTCCAACCCGCAAGACGCAGATCTTTTCCACCTACGGCGATAACCAGCCGGGCGTGGAGATCAAAGTCCTGCAAGGCGAACGGCCGATGTCTCGTGACAATAAAACCTTGGGCACCTTCCATCTTGACGGCATTCCTCCCGCACCACGCGGCCTACCTCAGATCGAAGTGACCTTTGATATTGACGCCAATGGCATCTTGAATGTCTCGGCTAAAGATCTTGGTACCGGAAAAGAACAAAAAATTTCCATTACCGGTTCGTCCGGATTGTCTTCTGACGAAGTAGAACGCATGAAGCAAGAAGCAGAGCTTCACGCTGAGGAAGACAAAAAGGCTAAAGACTTGGTAGAAGCCCGTAACTCTGCGGAATCATTCGCTTACCAATGCGAAAAACAGCTGAAAGACCTCGGCGAAAAACTTTCGGATGATCTTAAGAAACCGGTAGAAGAAGCCATCGTTGAAGTGCGCAAAACACTTGAAGGAACCGACGCCGACGCCATGCGTAAAGCGCAAGAAGATTTGCAAACAAAATTCCAGGCTATCAGCGCAGAACTTTATAAACAAGCCACCGCAGCAGGCGGTAACGATTCATCCGCCGACGCAAGCAGAGCCGCCGGGTCCCCTGAAGGACCAGACTCGCGCCCCGCATCCGGTGATGATGTTGTCGATGCCGACTTTGAAGTGGTCGACGATGAAGGCAAAAAATCTTAATTCACAAAACCCTTTCAGAAGACCCGGCTCGGCCGGGTCACCTGAATCCTTAGAAAACCGGAGATCTTGTTCCTTAATGAGCACGGCTCTGGCGATTCAACACAACCCAACAAACACAAAAACCTAATATGGCTAGCAAAATGCAACCTCTTAGCGATCGCGTGCTGATCCAGCCCATCGTCGAAGAAGAAGTCCAACAAGGTGGAATCATTATTCCTGATTCTGCCAAAGAAAAGCCGCAGGAGGGCAAAGTAGTTGCCCTTGGCACCGGCAAGCTGGACGACTCTGGCAAAAAAATCGACTTCACCGTTAAAATAGGAGACCGCGTTCTGTACTCCAAATACGGCGGAACCGAAGTCAAAATCGATGGATCTCAACACCTCATCATGCGCGAGGACGACATCCTCGGCATTATTGGCTAAGCCTCTCCAGGCTTAGCTCTGTGTCAGAAACTTCAATACACGACCTTAACTTAAAAAATATAACATTATGGCAGCAAAACAACTGACCTTCGACGAATCCGCACGGCAAGCATTGCTTCGCGGCGTTGAAAAACTCGCAAGGGCCGTAAAGGCCACGCTTGGCCCAGCTGGGCGCAACGTCATTCTCGACAAAAAATTCGGTAGCCCCACCATCACTAAAGACGGTGTGACTGTGGCGAAAGAAATTGAACTCGAGGATTCCTACGAAAACATGGGTGCCCAATTGGTGCGCGAAGTGGCTTCTAAGACCTCCGACATTGCTGGAGACGGAACCACCACCGCCACAGTTTTAGCCGAAGCGATCTTTCGCGAAGGCCTCAAAAACGTAACCAGTGGTGCGAACCCCACCTCTCTCCAACGCGGCATCGGCAAAGCTGTGGAAGCGATTGTTGCAGAACTCGGTAACATCTCCAAAAAAGTGTCCGACCGTTCGGAAATCGCCCAGGTGGCCACCGTCTCCGCTAACTGGGACACGACCATCGGTGAGATCATCGCTGATGCCATGGACAAAGTTGGTAAAGACGGCACCATCACCGTAGAAGAAGCGAAAAGCATCGAAACCACCCTCGACGTTGTGGAAGGTATGCAGTTCGACAAAGGCTATCTCTCGCCTTACTTCGTGACCAATGCCGAAAGCATGGAAGCGATTCTCGACAATCCTTACTTGCTCATCCACGAGAAAAAAATCAGCAGCTTGAAAGACCTGCTTCCTCTCTTGGAAAAAGTTGCTAAAGCCGGTCGTCCGCTTCTCATCATTGCTGAAGACGTGGAAGGCGAAGCGCTTGCCACTTTGGTGGTCAACAAACTCCGTGGCACTCTGCAAATCGCAGCTGTTAAAGCCCCTGGTTTTGGTGATCGTCGTAAAGCGATGCTCGAAGACATCGCCGTCCTCACCGGTGCCCGTTGCTTGACCGAAGATCTTGGCATTAAACTCGAAAACGTCACTCTAGACGATCTCGGACGTGCCAAACGCGTGACTATCGACAAAGAAAACACCACCATCGTCGAAGGCGAAGGCAGCTCCTCGGACATCCAAGGTCGCGTCAGCCAAATCCGTCGTCAGATTGAAGAAACCACTTCCGATTACGATCGTGAAAAACTGCAAGAACGCTTGGCGAAACTCGCCGGCGGTGTGGCAGTGATCAACGTGGGTGCAGCAACCGAAACCGAGATGAAAGAGAAAAAAGCTCGGGTTGAAGACGCGCTCCATGCGACCCGTGCTGCTGTGGAAGAAGGCATCGTTCCCGGAGGTGGAACTGCTTTAATCCGCGCTCAGCAGTCTCTGGACAGACTTACCCTCGAAGGCGACGAAGCCATCGGCGCTGGTATTGTGCGTCGTGCCATCGAAGCCCCGCTGCGTCAGCTTGCTGACAACGCCGGCCAAGAAGGTGCGCTCATCGTGCAAGAAGTGAAGAAAAACTCTGGTAACATTGGCTACAACGTAGCCACAGGAGAATACGTCGACCTCGTTAAAGCGGGCGTCGTGGATCCGACCAAAGTAACTCGTAGTGCTCTGCAAAACGCAGCCTCCATTGCTGGATTGCTCCTCACCACCGAAGCTCTTATCACCGAGCTTCCTGAGAAGGACGCACCAGCCGGTGGCGGCGGCCCAGGCGGCATGGGCGGTATGGGCGGCATGGACTACTAAGGTCCAACCAGCCTACAAATTTAAGACTGAAATTGCCTTAACCTGCATGAAAACCCGCGTTGGACTTGTCCGGCGCGGGTTTTTTTGTGGGGTGGGGGGCTAATTCAAGGGACTAGGCAGACTTAGGGGGACGAGGGAACAAAAAGGACGCAAGGGCCTAGCTGAGCGCGGAATAGAGTCTTGGGTATTCTGCTGCTGCGTCCATGAGCCTTAGGCGGAAGGCTTCGGTGTGGGCGTTCTGTTTTTCTGGGGTCCAAGCCTCGCGGAAGCGCCAGAGAGCATCGATCCAGCCTTCGACAGAGGGAAGGTATACCACGCCCGCTCCGTGTTGAAAGTCTGCGCCCAAATGGGCAAGTGCCTCAGGCGGGGTGCCAGCTGCCATGACTGGCCAACCACAACGCAACGCATCGACCGTGTTGAGAACGTCAAGCGCTCCACTGGCCGGTCGGACCCACAGCCTGGGGGCGTCGACATCCCAACGCGGTGCGCCGACCACCTCGGCTGCTTTGGGCAAATGCGCCATCACTTGCTCATGCGGTTCGCGCCCGAGCTCAATCTTCATGGAAAACCCAAGATGATCCAAAATAGGCAGCGCCATGGCGAAGATCTCCTGATCCCGCGGCGACATATCATGCATACTTAAATGGAGGGTAGGAAATTTGGCGTCCTCGCCCAAACGTTTCGGGCTCGCCCCTAAAGGAAGGAACGGCCACAGGGTTTGCAGCTTCAGATAGTGAGTGCGGAAAAAGCCTTCTAAACCGCGTCCATGCTTGGGTTCCACGCAGAGGCCACAATATTCTCGACCGGGCAATGTCACCATATCTGCTGCCGCAATTCCAATCTTTGTCAGGTGCATGGAGCCGTGAAACTCTCCTCGCTCAGGTGTGAACCACGAGGCATTCAACCCGGTGCCGGCAAAGCTTGAGGCCGGATACACGCCCTGCCATTGCAGGTTCGGCAAAGACATTACACACTTAAGGGGACTCTCCACCTCGCGATTCCAAGCCGCGGCGAAGGCCAGCGGCCAATCCATGAGATGCAAAATCTGCGGACGCGGAGCCAGTCGTCGAGCAATCTCCATGACGGCGCGTCCGAACAGACTGAAGCGCCGTGGATTATCTTCATAAGGCGGGCCGTAAATTTCTTCGCGTTCGAATAAGTCGCCAACCGCCACGCGGCATATTAAACATCCCCGTTCATCGCGAGCATTGGTCACGCGACAGCTGAGGCCCCCAATCTCTGGCAGGTTTTGTTCCCGCCAATTCAGCTTATCGTTGTTGAGGGGGAAATGCTTCTTGGAATAATGCGGTAAAATTAGACCAACCTCAATGCCTTGATCACGCAAGGCATCAGCCATGGCCCTGACTTGGCGTCCTAATGCACTAGAACCGGAAAATGGATCACACTCCGCCGTGGCGATCACCACGCGAGTCACACCTTTCAGCGGGGTTCTGACTTTAAGCGCATCAGGCATGAGTCGGACTTCTTCCAAGACCAGCAAAAGCTCAAGGACGAGTTGCAAAAAAAATGGTCGCGCCAAGGAAAAACGACACGCAAGCACCCGGGGGACGCAAGCACCCGCGGGATTAAGGCGCCGCAGCGCAACAAAATCTTGCTTGCATGGCTCGGGCGTTGCCCACATGATGACATTTCAATTTTTGCATTATTCGTTATGATTCTTGTTACAGGCGGTCTTGGTGTTATGGGCACCACATTGGTTAAAGGTCTTATTGAAAAGGGGAATAAAGTTCGGGTGCTCGATATTCCGAACCACCCGCACAAAAACCGCCTAGACGGCACGGGGGCGGAGATCGTTTTTGGGGACGTCACAAAATCGGAAGGCTTAGCCGAATTGATGGAAGGTGTTGACACGGTTTATCATTTGGCCGCCGTGCTCATTGCGCATGACCCAGCGGTATTCGACCGGGTCAATGTTCAAGGAACCAAGAACCTGATCGAAGCGTCCACTGCCGCCGGGGTGAAACACTTCATTTTTGTGTCCTCGGCCTCCGTGGTTTATCCGCACACAACAGCATATTCCATCTCGAAACAAAAATGCGAGCGCATGCTTAAAGAACAGACCGCCATGAAATGGACCATCGTACGTCCGACCTTGGCCTACAACGAGCATGGCGGGCAAGAATTCCGGATGTTTATGGATTCGCTAACTCGTTTTCCTGTTTTTGCCCCCTTCATTGGTAGTGGCCAGGCTTTGAAGCGTCCGGTGCATGTGGATGATCTCATGGCCGGATTTTTGGCGATCCCCAACAATGAAAAGGCTTATGGCAAAACCTATGCCTTTAGCGGTGGAGAACCTATCTCCATGTGGGACTTGGCCAAGCTGATGCTCAAACATACCAAACAAAAGCGGATCATGATCCCGATTCCCATTCCTATCTGCAAGCTGATCGCATCGGTCCTGGGCAAAGTAACGAAAAACCCTCCGCTGACCTGGAATGGTATCGCCGGCGTGATGCAGGATGCCAACTTGGATAACAGTGAGGCCCAAAATGATTTGGGCTACAAACCCATCGGGATTCACGAGGGCATGAAACGCTCCTACCCGATTGGCTAAAGCCACCGGACCTCTAGATAAGCAATTGCCCCGGCAGGGACATGGTATCATCTAAGGAAACCCTGGAATGCTAAGATTGTCTTCAGACCGGCGGCGTTGAGCATGACGAGCATTATTTGTGGTAGTCCGACGCCCGCCGGGGCGATTCGTGTGTTGCATAAATCACCGGTGGCTTGCGCGGGCTATTGTCCACAGCACCTCCGATGCGCCTGAGCATGGTCTGTTGAGCGGAGAGAGAAAAGAGTCCGTCGTGGGTGTAAGCCGGATTTTGTTACCTCAGCAGAGCTAAGGTCGATGATCATTTCTCTCACCACAAAGATGACGGCCAAAGCCGCCATCTTGCAGCGCCTGACCGAAGTCAGGTGCGACTAATACCCGAAGCTGTTTTTGCCGAAACAAAAACGGGCGGGCCGCCCATGGCTTCTGTTCTGTCTTGCACCCCAAGGGGTTTATCCTGCCCCTGCGATTACTCGCAAGGCGGTGAGCTTTTACCTCGCCATTTCACCCTTACCCAAACCGCACAGTCACCTGTGCTGCTTAGGCGGTATATTTTCTGCGACACTTTCCGTCAGCCGCCTTTTACAAAGTGACTGCCCTCGCTTGCGCAAGGCTTGGTGCCCAACGGTGTCCGGACTTTCCTCAAGCCGACCGGCATCAAGATGCCGACGACCCGCGATCATCCCCCACGACAGACGTCAAATAATTGTAATGGATAAGTGCCCCTCCTGCAAAGCTTTTTGCTCCTACGGATCGGTCTGATCGGTCTGATCCGACAGATCTGTTTCTTAGCCAGGGACGTTGTGGAGCGGTGGAGCGGGTAGAGGGAATCGAACCCTCATAGCCAGCTTGGAAGGCTGGAGCTTTACCACTAAGCTATACCCGCATCGGAACATTTGAGTTCACCAAGTTTGTTATACTCACCGATCTCGTGCAGATTTCAACAGAAAATACGTGCTGAATGGAAGGGAATTTGGCGCACCGCGCAAGCTCTTTTCGGTTGCTCAACCATCGCGCCATGGGTTACAGGCGTGATGGTTGCTTGGCTACCAATTTTGGGGATCCATAATCTTGGGACTCAATGCTCGGTAATTTTATTTATCCCCTCCTCTAGTTCATGAATCCATTCTTTTTCCGCATTTCGCTCATCATCTTTATTTCCGGTTTTTGCTCATTGGTTTACCAAACCGCATGGCTCCGAGAGTTTCGTTTGGTGTTTGGGGCGTCGACCGCGGCTACCGCAGCGGTGGTGGCAATTTTCATGGGCGGCTTAGGCGTGGGCGGTCTCTGGTTAGGCAGCCGTTCGGAACGCTGGCGTCGGCCCCTGCAAAACTATGCGTGGATTGAAATCGGTATTGCTCTGACTGCAGCGTTAACACCAGTTTTGGTGCTTGGTGTTCGCTGGTTTTACGCCCAGCTCGGGGGAACTTTTGCCTTGGGCACCGGCCTCGGGACAGTGGTGCGCTTGCTATTGTCGGCCCTTGTCCTGCTACCACCAACCATTCTTATGGGCGCAACTTTGCCGGCAGTGGCTCGAGCTATGGTGGATCAAGAGGATACCGGACGTAAAAGTTTGTCGTGGTTGTATGGCATTAACACTTTGGGAGCGGTCACTGGTGCAATGCTGGCCACCTTTTTTATGCTGGAGCTTTTTGGCACCCGGCTCACGCTTTGGATCGCGTGTTTGGTGAACTTGGCCATTGGGGTTGGGGTTTTGCCTTTAGCCCGAAGTTTGGGTGATAGCCCGGTCAAGCCTGCCGAGCCACCGCAAGCCGATCGAATTACTGCTCCTAAGAAGCTGGGCGGCTCAGGCGTAGCGGTGCTCGTTGCTGCCGGGGTGGCCGGGTTTGTATTTTTCTTGATGGAGTTGGTGTGGTTTCGCATGCTCTCTCCCATTCTTGGGGGCACCACTTTCACTTTTGGACTGATCTTAGCGGTCGCCCTCGCTGGCGTCGGCATTGGCGGCCTAATTTACTCGGTCGCAGTGGGTCGCGGACGAGCCACCTGGGCAGGGTTGGCCCTCACCTTCGCGGTCGAAGGCCTGTTAATCGCCATCCCATTTGCCCTCGGCGATAGTATCGCGATATTGGCTCAACTGATTTCCTACTGGACCGCTTTCGGCTTTACTGGTCAGGTCCTAGGTTGGACATTGGTCACCGCAGTGGTGGTGTTTCCTGCGTCCTTGATTGCGGGTATTCAGTTTCCTTTGATCATTTCCTTGATGGGCCAAGGTCGGGAGGGCGTCGGTCGGGATACTGGTGTCGCCTACGGCTGCAATACTTTGGGAGCCATCCTGGGTTCGCTGGCCGGAGGGTTTGGCTTCTTGCCTTTGCTTACCGCGCCAGGCGCTTGGAGTGCCATGGTTTTTGTCTGTGGCGGGTCAGCTTTGATAGCAGCAGCGTTTGCCTGGCGAGAAAAGGCGGGTCGCGAGGATGATATGCGTGGCGCAAGGCTTCTCCCGGCTGGCGCAGCGTTGGCCATGGGCGTTTGGCTGGTGGTGGCTTTCGAAGGCCCCACCGCCGCATGGCGACATGGAGGAATCGGAGCCGGACGTTTTACTCCGTCAACTTTTGAGGTGAACCCCCTTAAGCATTGGAAGGTTAACCGAAATCGTGCTCTACTTTGGGAAGCTGAGGGGGTTGAGGCCGGAGTAGGCGTTCTCAATACAGGAAGCCTTTCCTTAATTGTGAATGGTAAATCGGACGGCAACTTATTAGGAGATATCGGCACTCAAATCATGGCCGGCTTGGTCGGGGCCGCTCTTCACGAAGATCCAAAAACCTGTTTGGTCATCGGCCTTGGTACGGGCTCTAGCGCCGGTTGGATGGCGGTGGTTCCAGGTGTGGAACGTGTGGATGTGGTAGAACTCGAACCCGCCGTGGTGGACGTGGCCCGCGCCTGTGCGGATCTGAATTGGGACGTGGTGAATCGCGACAATGTTAACCTGATGATCGGTGACGCACGGGAGTTTCTGATTGTGAAGGGCGATCAGTATGACGTGATACTGTCGGAGCCCTCCAATCCTTATCGAGCTGGAGTGGCGAGTATGTTTACCCAAGAATACTACCAGGCGGCGGTCCGTCGTCTGAATCCGGGCGGCATTTTTGTGCAGTGGCTTCAGGCCTACGAGATTGATAATCATGGGATCGGGAGCGCCTATGCCACCTTGAGAAGTGTTTTCCCGCATGTGCAAACCTGGTCAAGTCAGATGGGTGATATGTTGCTGGTGGCAAGCATGGAGCCGATCATTGCTGATGCTGACCGGATGCGTCCAATTCTAGAGGCCGAGCCGTTTCGAGAGGCCACCCTACGCGCCTGGGGAACATTTGGTTTTGAAGGGTTTTTGTCGCACCTGTTCGCCAATGACGAGTTAGCCACGACTCTCGCCCGACAGTCGCAGGACTTGATCACTACGGATGATTTGCAGCGAATGGAGTTTACCTTTGCACGCAACTTGGGTCGTTCGAATCTCGATTTTAGTGTAGGGCGTTTGCGTAGAACGGCCGAGCTTCGTGGCTGGGATCAAATAGAGGTTCGCGGCGAGGTGAACTGGGATCGAGTCCGTCGCGAGCTTCTTCGTGACTTCGCCGATCGTGGGGTGACTCGGAATTTGCGAGACTTGCAGTTGCAAGGATCGGATGTCGAATTAGCCGCGACCTATGTGACCTATGTTGAGCAGCAGTATGAAGAATACGGCCACCTGCAAATGGATCTTCTTGAAAAGCAACCAGACGGATCAACCCCTCGAGAGTTGTTGAATTTGGCTCATGCTTTGGTGGAATCTCAGCACCCGGACCGTTATGAGTGGGTGGGAAAAGCCCGCGAAATTTGGCCGGTCGAGGCGGATATTTTGCAGGCGATTGACGCAATGCGAGGAGGAGATTTTGCACAATGGATCGAGAGAAGTGTCGCACTGTTTGACCGGCTGCGAACCGAGATTACCGCTTTTCAAGGACTCCAGGAACGCTGGCTTGATCTACTGCGGACTGTGTCTCCCCCCCAGGAGATTCCTCAAGAAGAGGAGATGGCTTTCCTTTATCAATTATTTGAAGCGACCGACCAGTCACTAGCGGTCTACGCTTCGGAAGCAGAGTTGCGCTTTCTGCGACGTCAGATCGCTGAGGCTCTGCGCAACCTAGGAGACAGCGAGCCCATCTATCTCGTGCTGCGTGAAACGGAGCCACTTAATGATTGGTCTCTACCCGCTTTGACTCTGCGCATGGCGGTTTATGAAGAATATCAAGATCCTCTAGCCGCGGCAGCACTCAATGACTTCCGACGATTTGTGCGGGAGGAGCCGCCGCCCTATTCGCTGCCACTTCGCGAAGGGGATATTGGGCGAATGAGCGAGTTGTTTCAAGCAGACGAGGATTTTAACGAGGATAACGAAACGCCTTTGCCTAGGTCAGAATAAATAATGAAAAGAGTTTTTGTCGCAGGCCACCGTGGTTTGGTTGGAAGTGCCCTTTGTCGCGCTCTAGGTCAGCGGGCACAGGATTATCAAATTCTCACCCGGACGCGTCAGGAGCTTGACCTGAAGCAGGGAGAACAGGTTCGGGAATTCTTTAGTGTTGAGCGTCCGGATGTGGTGATTTTGGCAGCAGCCAAGGTCGGAGGAATTAAAGCAAATCGGGATTTTCCGGTCGAGTTTCTTCTCGAAAATTTGCAGATCCAAAACAGCGTGATTCAAGCAGCCTTTGAGGCCGGGGTCGAAAGTTTTGTCTTTTTGGGCAGCTCATGCATTTATCCAAAGTTTGCGGAGCAACCAATCCGCGAGGAAAGTTTGCTCACAGGAGTTTTGGAGCCGACCAACGAACCATACGCCATCGCAAAAATTGCCGGGATTAAATTGTGTGAAGCGTATCGGCACCAGCACGGTTGGCGAGCCATGTCACTGATGCCTACCAACCTCTATGGGCCAAACGACAACTACGACCTTGAAAATTCGCACGTGCTGCCGGCGCTTATCCGAAAAATGCATGAAGCCAAGATTGAAGGCAAGCCGAGCGTGACCTTGTGGGGTAGTGGTCGAGTGCGGCGTGAATTTTTGCATGCCAACGATTTAGCCGAAGCTGTTCTGCTGTGTTTAGAACGACACCACAGCCCAGAGATTTTGAATGTGGGTTGTGGTGAGGATGTGACCATTCGTGAATTAGCGGAGCTGGTGCAATCAACGGTTGGTTATGCTGGGGAGATCAGATGGGACACCAGGATGCCAGACGGAACGCCTCGCAAACTACTCGATATCAGTCGAATCACCAAGTTGGGCTGGACGCCGAAAGTGTCGTTGTCTAAAGGCTTGAGTAGTGTTTATGACGATTTTTTGCGTCATCACCCCTAACACGGCTGATTAAATATAGCCACCCAAGCCTGAGAAAGGGTGGCACAACGACAGAAATACGGGGGAGCAAGCCACTTTTTCGGAAAAGTCAGGGCTTGTGAAGATGCGGCATGTTTCATGCTGTTAGTACTCACGATCATACGGATCGCAAAATTCCTCATACTGTTGGGTGCTCAGTGCTCCCTGCTAGTTGGGTTCCACACATACTACTACCCGTATTCTTTCGTTATGAAGATGATTCACACAAAAAATTACATCACCGGTTTAGGTCTCCTCGCAGAGCTAACCCGGCGCAGCAGAGTCCTTTTGTTGGCTGTGCTTGGCTTAGCAAGCACGTCTACGTTGGTGGCTGAGCCGCTGAAGATTGGCTATAGTGACTGGCCAGGCTGGGTCGCTTGGCAGGTAGGAATCGAAAAAGGATGGTTTGAGGAAGCGGGCGTCGAAGTGCAGTTTGAGTGGTTCGAATACGTCCCGTCCATGGACGCGTTTGCTGCTGGCCAGTTGGACGCTGTTTGTATGACCAATGGCGACGCTTTGGTGACCGGCGCCACCGGTGCCCCTAGCAAACTCATCATGGTCAATGACTTCAGTAACGGCAATGACATGCTGGTAGCTGCGCCAGGGATCGAATCGGTCGCCGATTTAAAAGGCAAAAAAATTGGCGTCGAAGTCGGTTTTGTTTGTCATCTGCTCATTCTCAAAGCTCTTGAGGCCAATGGGATGACCGAGGCAGATGTTGAGCTTGTCAACATCCCTACCCATGAAACCGCCAAGGCTTTGGAATCGGGCGATGTGGATGCAATCGCCGCTTGGCAACCCAACTCCGGTCAAGCTTTGGCCGCAGTTGCTGGATCAAAAGCCGTGTTTACGAGTGCTGACGTGCCAGGCCTGATTTATGATACCTTAGCGGTTAACCCAACCAGCTACGCAACACGCACCGCTGACTGGATGAAGGTGGTCGAGGTTTGGTATCGCATTGTTGATTTTATTCTGGATCCGGACACCCAAGACGAGGCAATCGCCTTGATGGCCGCCAGAGTTAATCTTCAACCTGAAGAGTATGCCCCGTTCCTGCAGGGAACAAAAATCTTGACCATTGAAGAGGCGAAAGCCGTTTTCGCCCCTGGCGAGGGTTTGGATTCTATCTTCGGGTCCAGCAAAATTTCTGACGCCTTTAATGTAGCCAACGAAGTCTACGAGACTGCCCAGGATGTTGCGGAGTATATCGCACCCGAAATCACCTTGGCCTTGGATTAGCTTACAAAATGACGAATCAAGTCGAATGAGTCAAAGTCAAAAGGCCCGGTCGGGTTGGTTCAAGCCCTTTGGTGAACTTTCGCCCGGTCGGGACTTTTTACTCACGGCCTGTTCGTTTTTACTGCCTTTGGGAGTGTGGTGTGCGCTGAGCTACATCCCAACTCTTTGGCATCCCCTGGTCAGAATCACTGACCCAGGGGATGTCTCATATTTCAGGGTTGACCATTTGGTAGAGCGCGAAAGATTCGCTGAGGAAAACCTCGGCACCATTGAACAAGGAGGCCAGCCAGCTCAAGGAATCCGGTCGAACCCAGTTTTCTTGCCCGCACCCCACGAGGTGATCGAGGCGTTTTACTCAGCTTTCACAACTCCTCCTCGTAGGCGAGGGGAACCTTGGTTGCATGAAAGCTTGTGGCACAGCATCCAAATCATTTTCTGGGGCTTTATTTATAGCTCTCTGATTGGTGTACCCCTCGGCATTCTATGCGGCGTTTTCCCCTTGTTTTCTCGTTTGGGTGAGCCTGTCGTTGAGTTTATCCGCTACATGCCGGCGCCGGTTTTCGGTGCTTTAGCCGTTGCGGTGATGGGCATTCATGATGCACCTAAGATCGCCATCATTTTTATTGGAACATTTTTTCAACAGGTGCTGGTGGTGGCTAACACCACGCGAAAGCTCGACCCTAGTCTGGTGGAGGCAGCTTTAACTTTAGGCACCAATCGTATCCAGCTGCTTTTCACGGTCGTTCTCCCAGGAATCATGGTGGATTTGTATCGCGACATGCGAATTTTACTTGGCTGGGCATGGACCTATCTGATCGTTGCCGAATTGATTGGGGCCAGTTCGGGCATCACCTATTTTATTAATCAACAAGCCAAGTATAGAATTTACGATAACGTTTTCGCTGCCATTTTCATGATTGGCCTCATCGGTTTTATTAGCGACCGGATGCTGGCGTGGCTGGGAAGGCAGCTTTTTCCTTGGCAAGCCTCATCCAAACCCGGTCTGCTCCGAAAGTGGAATGCCTGGCGCTTTAAAAAAGGCCGGGAAGGTTCGGTGGACAACACTGCCCAAGCATGACTAGACCAAGCCTTGATTACCGGCGCCAAAGCCCGGAAGTGGCCGCTCGTCTAGAGCAACTGAAACAGAGGCCCGTCGTGTTAGCTGTCGATAAACTGACCAAAGTTTTCGCTCGTGATAGGGGAGTGCATACTGTTCTAAACGAGATCAGCTTTCAAGTTTATCGACGAGAGTTTATGTGTGTGCTCGGTGCGTCAGGATGTGGGAAAAGCACCCTCATTCGAATCCTTGCAGGTCTGGAGGCTCCCGACGGGGGCGTGGTGCATTTGGGTAACCAACCGATCCGGGGTCCTGGGCCAGATCGAGGGATGGTCTTTCAAAGTTACACGCTTTTCCCATGGTTGACGGTTCGTGGCAATGTCCTTTTTGGCCTCAAGACCAATGGGCGTGGCGGTTCTCAGGCAGAAGCCGAAGCCCGCGAGTGGATCGAGCTTGTGGGGCTTTCAGCTTTTGAAAACTCTTATCCCCACGAGCTTTCCGGTGGAATGAAACAGCGAGTCGCTATCGCTCGTGCCTTAGCCAATCGGCCCCGCATTCTTTTGATGGATGAGCCATTTGGGGCGCTTGACGCCCAAACCCGAGCACAAATGCAAGATTACCTGCTAGATATTTGGCGCAATGTGAATGTTACCATTCTCTTTATTACGCACGATTTAGACGAGGCCATTTATCTGAGCGACCGGATTCTCGTGTTGGGTGCTAATCCGAGCCGGCTTTTGGAATTGTTGGAGGTGCCGGTGCCAAGACCACGAAGTCGCGAACAATTTATCGGGGCTGAGTTTCTGGCCACCT
>DAIRSW010000024.1:22009-25638 GCA_036804205.1 Verrucomicrobiia bacterium
CATCCACCCGCCAGAACAGCGCCAAAAAGAACGTGTTCTTATTCGACGCATGACCGACGTCGGTGACGATGTCGAGTAGTCGATTGGGGGCAAGACGATAAAAGGCCCGGAGAAGCGCGATAACTAACCTCGGCTCTCCTCCACAGCGTTGAAATTCGCCTGATCCTGCTCACTTTCATCAGCAGTCTCCTCGTTTTCTTCCGCTTCAACCGCCTCGCTCAAGACAGGCAAGGTATCAGGCTCCGACATGATCTGCTCAAAGGTATAAGGCTCACGGCGGCTTGCCGTTTCTTCCCGCAAGGCAGCGACGTGCGCCGGCTCGATATTGGTCGGAGCTTCGTTGCCCCAAGCTTGCCGAGTATAATTCAAAATGTGCGTCACCTGCTCGTCCGACAAGGAAGAGCCCCAAGCCGCCATGGCGTTGTTGTAGTTTCCACTTGTGGCTTGCCAGGGGCCGGCTGCCCCATGCAAAACCATACGGATCATTCTGCCGCCGTCACCGATGACCTTAGACGATCCGACCAATGACGGATACACCCCCGCTTGCCCACCACCCGTAGTTTGATGGCACGAAGCGCAGTTCCGATTATAAAGACGTTGTCCTAAAGCGATGACATCCACCTCTTGTTCCCCGGCGGCATCAGCAACTGAGGCCCGGTCGCCATCCCCACTTAAGTCCAAGAGCACCGCACCAAAACGCTCGTCATAAACGTCAGCTCGGAATCCACCGCTGTGTAGGGCAAGATAAAAGCCCCCAAAAAAAAGCACCACGAAACAAAAGGCCACAAGCCATAAAGAGAGCGGCTCAAGCCCATCTTGTGGTTCATCCTTCTCCCTTAGCACCACGCCATGGATAGTTCTTACATCGACTCTCTCGCTGTAGTCCACTGAGGATATGTCAATGTCACCGTTCGTAGTTTTATTGTCGCTCATGGTGTTTCTTCGCTTAGTCCTCCACAGGGGCTTCTGGCAATGCGTAGCTGCGATCCAGAGTTACTAAATATTCGACCAGAGCTTCCGCTTCTGCAGTTGGCACAACTTCATAACCCTCTGGTGGCGTGTAGTTGCCGCTTAGCTCCAGGGCATTGCTAGAGCGTTCCCCACGAATTTTACGGACTTCGTACAAATGTCGAAACGGCGGCATGATTGATTTAGACTCCACCATCTGAGGTGCGTAAAGGTGTACGTGATGCCAGTCCTTATCCGACAAGCGCCGACCGACGCTGCTTAAATCCGGGCCGGTGCGCATTGTGCCTAGCAGGTGCGGTCGGTCGTAAATGTAGTCACGAGGCATAGTACGACGCACCCCCCAACCGCGGTCCATGTCGGCCCCAGCATATTCCGGACGAATTTGTTGGCTATGGCAATAAATGCAGCCGTTCGCGACGTACACTCGTCGTCCAGCCTCCGCGAGGCCAGGTGGTGGAGGCGGAAGCACCACTCCAAGGTCTTCATCTTCATACGCGCTAAGCTGGCCAATTTGAAAAATTGGCGCAACCACTAGACCGACCCAAGCACTGAGGAAGGTCAGAAAAATCCCTAAAAACAATAGCGGCAATTTATTCATACGGCAACGGCCTCCTTCTTCTCAGAAGTTGTAAAGAGTGTGGGAGAGCCGGCCTCTCGACCGAGCTTCAAAAGCATCAGAAAGAAATGATAGGCAAAAATTGCATGCGCGGTCGTCATCAAAATACCCGCCAAAGATCTTCCACGTAAATAGGGCAGTGTGCCCTCCATAATCTCTATAAAGCTATTGCCCGGAGTCTCAGGGTTTTCCATTCGAATCCCCTGAATCAAACCACCGACCATGAGCGAGAACGACATCAGGATGATGCCGTAAGCGGCTAGCCAAAAATGCCATTTAATCAGAGCTGAGGAGCGCCACTCACAGCCTACCAGTCGAGGCACGATGTAATACATCGCTCCAAACATGATCATGGTGAAAAAACCATACATGCCCAAATGAGCATGACCCACTGTGTAATGAGTGAAATGGGTGACCTGATTCCAAGACCTGATCGCCATCGACACCCCCTGAAGACTCACTGCGGTGTAGGCCATCGCCCCAAAGACCACAAAACGAAGTGTTGGGCTCTGACCCAAAAGCTTAAAGTGGCCGACCATGGTCATGTGATGATTGATCGCCACCGCTATCACTGGAATCACCATCATAAAGCTCGCCACCACACTGGCCGTGATCATCCATGCGGGGAAGGGTCCGCCGATCAGATGGTGCATCCCGTTCCAGCTATAAAAGAGGGCTAACGTCCAAAATCCAAGGGCACTCAAGTAATAGCTGTGAACCGGCCTGCCAATCACCTTCGGAATAAAATAGTATGCAGCTGCAAGACCTATTGGGGTAAACCACAAGCCCAAGACATTATGGGCGAACCACCAGTTGATCGCTCCTTGCACCACACCTTGGACCGGGGTCAAAAATAGTAGCATGCTTGCCGTTCCATAAAGCCATGGGAACCAAAATAGCGCTGCCAACAAATACCATTCACTCACATAAACATGTCCAGGGGCTCGAAAGCGAAACATCACCACTGCCCACATGGACACGAGCGCATAGGCCACGAACAACATGAAAGCTGCGGGCAGGGGCATTTCCATCCATTCCACCCCGGTGCTGTGTCCGAAAAGAATTCCGAGTATTCCAATGGTGACTCCAATATTCCAAAAGCACACCGCTGCAACCAGCAAGCCGCCGTTCATCAGCTTCACACGGCATAATCTTGCCAGTAACCAAATGGCTACTCCTAAGCCAGCTTGCGAAGCCCAGCCATAAATCACCGTATTAAGATGTGCCGGACGCAAGCGCCCCCAGTTCAGGGCTCCGAACGCGGTCAACCACTCCGGTTCATGCATTTTCCAGGAAGCCACAAAAGCGAACACGCTTCCCAATAGCAGCCACAGTAGCGCTGAGGCAAAAAACAGCAGAACAGGCATCCGGGTGGACGCATCGATCTCGGCTCGTTCCGCGATGACTGACACCGTCTGCTTGGTGGGACTAAAAGATTGGGCTAGAGCGTTACTCATGTATGTTAAATTGCGTGACCTAATTCGTGGGTCGCGACTTTTGCTTTTTTTCCTTTTTTGGCAAGACCATATCTGTGCGTTTTCCCACTGGTTCGTCTTGGTCGAAAATAACTTCGGAGTTGCGACGCATATCACGGAACTGGCCCGTTGAACCTGCCCAACTCAATGCAACGACCACAGAAGCGCCCATCAAAAGAGTGAACACGACAATTAGTATATAAATAAAATCCATCATGGGAGTTACGCCTCTTGTCCCTCTTCAGGTTCCTCGCTGGTAGGAGCCACAGGGCTCTCTGATGGGCTTTCCATTTCTTCGGGGGTTCCGGCCTCGCCATCCTGACCAGGCACTTGCGTGCCTTCCTCGCCTTGAGCCTGTTGCAAATCAGTAGGATCAGTAGGATCGGTCGGATCGGTCGGATCGGTCGGCGCGGATGCCTCAGGCAACACTAACACCACGGGGACGTCCGATGGTTGCACGGGCTTGGCCCGTAACTCGGAAACCACTAACGGAATGGCCACCTCGACCGGTGCATATACAATGCCGGCTTGTTCGTCTACCCAATCCGTTGTGGTGGTTAACCGGGCTT
>DAIRSW010000025.1:0-1906 GCA_036804205.1 Verrucomicrobiia bacterium
CGAGTTCCGCTACTTTGTTGCGTTGGGCCGCTGTTTTTCCTGGACTTATTCAGCCGCGGCTTCGCTGGGGTTCGCGGGCGACTCCATGGGCGACTCGATGTCTGTCGGCTGAGGTTCCTGCTCGACTTTTTCCATCATCATGGCCGTTTGCAAGGCGATAAGCTCTGCAATCTCTCGTGCTGCGATGTAGAGCTGGATTTCTGCCGCCCCATTCACTGCATCGAGGGAAAAGGCGAAGCCCGGTGTGCCGCTGGCTTCGGGGACTTCTTGGCTTAGGGTGAACGCTCCAAAACGAGCAAGGGAGGCCGCAAAAAATAAGCCTGGGTTTTCTCCGAAGCCGTAAAGTTTAGGGGTAATCGAATAAACCCCGGGCTCCCCAACCTTGTCGGCGAGCTCTGTCAGTGTTTGGGTCGCGTTGGCTCCTTGCGCAAAAAGCAGGCTATTGTCGGTGACAAGATACGCGGTTTCAAGGTCCTCCATGCCGGCAAAGAAGGGATTACTGGCGGTCACGACCTCGGCGAAAGTCACGTCCAGCTCGATAAGGTCGAACCCGTTCACTTG
Organism: Verrucomicrobiia bacterium; assembly: GCA_036804205.1. Taxonomy (GTDB): domain Bacteria; phylum Verrucomicrobiota; class Verrucomicrobiia; order Chthoniobacterales; family CALDSX01; genus DAIRSW01. The sequence continues at coordinate 562 of DAIRSW010000025.1, forward strand.
GGTTTGTTGTTTAATTTTGTAATCTCCAAAAATGGAAGGTTCTTCACCGGAGCTAAGTTGCTCAAACAACCCTGGCATGGCTTTGATGTAGCTTATAACTGCTTCGCGGCTTTTGTGGCCATAGACGCCAACAGTGGCCGGCTGCGTCTGCGAAGGCTGCAAGGTCCCGGCAAAAGTTCCATCCCAAAATCTGAGGTATTCCACGTTAAGAGCCTTAAGCGCGCTCACCTGTTCTGCGGTGAACATGTCTTGACTCAAGGCACCGATCTGTTCGAAAAGCGTTTCGATCAGCTGTGTCATTTTGGCTTGCCCGCTCTCGCTGACATCCATGGAGCTTTGAAAGTAAAAAACCGGATTGATGGGTAGGAGGCCCGTGGCTTGAACCGCTTGCTTTTCGTTTAAAAGAAGCGTTTTGGCAAGCTCGGTCTCGGGCTTGGGTGTGACTCCGATGCTGATATTGATGTGAGTGCTCTGGATGTTGAGACGAAAAGCCACGCCTTTGACTTCGTCGATAGGGGCTAACCAGGACTTGACCATGGACAAGCCGGCGGCGGCTGTGGCATCACTTTCCTCTTTTGAAAGGGCCCGATCGATCTCGGGGCGCAGCCATTCCCATACGCGGTCGAAAGAAAGGCCTAGAGCAATTTGTCCCCCACCAGCGCGGAGAGCAGAGGTCAAGGAGTCGGTAGCGACTGGAGCTTGTAAGCTTTTGGCCAAACGATCCGAGGTGGATACGATCATTTTGGTCTCGACAAAAATGGCAAAGAGCTGCTCGCTGACTCCTGGAAAAGTGAGGGTGAAGAGATCCGGATCGGTAGCCGAAGGAGTTATGTTGAGCGCTTGGTTGGCTTTGACATTGCCAGGATCGCGAACTGGAAGAACGAGGCCAAACGCAGGTTTGGTGGGGTCATCCGAACGGAAAAGGGCTCCGGCGATTTCCGAGTTGAGATCGAGCCCCAGGCTTGTGAGTTGCTCAAGAAAACGATCGGTTTGTGCTTGCACTTCCACGGCCATTTGCGGAGCGGCGGCGGAAACAAAGTCGAGCACGGCGGAGCGCACATCTTGAGCGCTGGATACGGAGGCTGCACCAATAAGTTCCTGCTCGGCTTTGGTGGCGCTGGGCAGCGCGGTGAGTAGAAGGGTTGTGAGTAGACTGAGTTGGAGTGGCTTTACGAGGTGCATGACGAAGATTTGGAAAGCTGATAATAGTTTGCTTCAGGAAGAAAAGCAAAGAACGCTTCTACTTCATGCCAGATTCTTGCCGTAAGGACGAGTAAAAAATGAAAAAAAAGCGCCTTTCTTTAACGCTCCTTTAGCGCTCGGAGCAAATAGCCCGTGAAACAGC
>DAIRSW010000025.1:2006-25158 GCA_036804205.1 Verrucomicrobiia bacterium
ACGACTGCATCCTGGCCAGCAAATACTCCACCTGGTGACGCGGTGTTCGCGATGTATACAGGGTTAGCTTGGGAGCCAGGTACGAACGCGTTGGCGATAAGCGGAAAGGCACCATTTGAAGTTGAGGTCAGGCCAAGCACATAGGCGTAAGAGTTTTCCCCTTTTTTGAGAATCTCGGATATAGGCTCGATGTTGTCATCGGGACCAATACCACCAAGCCATGGATCCCCAGTGATGCCGAACGGTTTCTCGCGGCTGATGATGCCTTCTTTGATGAGTTCACCGAAAGCCGCATTGGCAGTGGCGACCTCTTTGCCAGTGTCGAGGGAGCCGTCAGCCTTACGCTCGTAACGAACAAAAGAGCCGTTCGCATCTTGAGCATATTGCATCATAGCTAAACCAATACCGCGGGCCTCAGCGAGAGCGGCCGTAAAGTTGGCAGACCGTTGAACGTTCGAAAAGACTGGAACAGCAATACTTACCAAGATGCCAATAATGGTGATCACGACGAGGAGTTCAATGAGAGTGAACGCTTTGCGTTGTGGCTTTTTCTTAGAGGACTTCTTAGAGGATCGCGACGCGGAAAGTGCGTCGCACGATTTGGGGGAAGACACGGGTTGTGTAGTCATTAGAGGGAAAGTTCAGCTATTTCACGCGTCTGCGCAAGCATTTTCCTCGTTTCATGAGTGACGTTTGTGTGACAACAGCGCAAACTTTTAGCTCTCGGCGCTGGGTTTGCTTATAGGCTTGAGCTACCTTAAGGAGCGTTGTAGGAGCATTAGCTAACTTTTCCTCGTACTATGGCAAGCCCACTCCTGATATCAGCCAACACCGAAACCGAATGCTTGGTGATCGGCGGGGGACTGGGGGGATTGGCCTGCGCTGCGCTTGCTGCCAAACAAGGATGGCAGGTTTCGCTTTTTGAAAAGAACCCGGCTTTGGGTGGCAAACTTGGGACCTACGAAAAGGCCGGCTTCTCTTGGGATACAGGCCCGTCGCTCATTACGATGCCTGAAGTCCTCGAAGAGATCTGGACTGTGTTTGGGGCATGCTTTCCTTATGAACTCGTCCGCTTGCCGAGCACCTGCCGCTATCAATGGGAGGATGGCACGGTGATTCATGAGGATGTGGAGTTTTGGCAACGACCGGAATGCACGAAGTTTTTGAAACATGCAGCCGGGCTTTGGGAAGTGTCCGAGGGTCCGTTTTTGCGGCATGATATTCGGGATTTGGCCGGCTGGAAGAGTTTGCCGGGCTTTGGTAGCCTACGACATTTACCCAAGTTGATGAGTCTGCAAAGCTTGTCGGATTTTCTAAAGCGTTTTTTTCCTGAACAGCATTTGCATCAATTGTTTTGTCGATTTGCGACTTACAACGGATCCTCGCCGTATCGAACCCCGGCTGCGTTTGCGATTATCCCTTACGTGCAAGCAGCGTTTGGCGGGTGGTATGTGCGGGGAGGGCTCTATCAAATTGTGGAGGGACTAAAAGAGCTGGCGTTGAGCGTGGGAGTGCAGATTCACACCGGGACTGAGGTCACGAAGGTTGCACCGAGCGGGGAAGGCTTCGAGGTGGTTTTGGCCGACGGCACTCGTCGTTACGCAGCTAAGGTTGTTTGCAATATGGATGTGCTGAGTGCGTATCATAGTATTTTTCCGGAGGTTGAACGGGAAAGATTTTTCACCCGGAAGGTGCGCCACACCGATGTTTCCTTGTCGGGAATGGTGCTGCTCCTGGGGCTGCGTGGCACGACCGAAGGGCTGGAACATCACAACATCTTTTTCAGCCGGGACTATCGGTCCGAATTTGAGGCGCTGTCCGCTGGTGAGCTGGCAGAGCGACCGACCATTTATGTTGCGATTGATTCAAAGACCGAACCAGAACGGGCTCCGGAGGGTCATGAAAATTGGTTTGTGTTGGTCAACGCGCCAGATTGCCGCACAGGCCAGGTGGACTGGGACTCCGTGAAGGAAAGCTACGCCGATACTGTGCTATCACAGTTAGAGAACGACTTTGGCTTGAAGGGGCTTCGGGATCGGGTCGTGGTGCGCGAGCTGATTTCCCCGGCGGATTTTGAGCAACGGCATCGCTCGTGGGGCGGGAGCCTTTACGGATTTGCCTCTCACGGTTTGGACAGCGCTTTCACTCGACCACCATTGGCCTCAAAGAGCATGCCAGGCCTCTATTTTGTTGGAGGCACAACTCACCCTGGAGGAGGCATTCCTTTAGTTTTAAGAAGTGCTATGATGGTGGCACGTAGGTTAGGAGATATTTAGATGATGAAAAAGGTAGAAGACTGGATGTGGAGAATTTTTCTCCTGTGGACCGCCGTTGGCTTGGTGGTGATGCCCTGGAATCCGAGTGCAGAGACGATTCGGGTCTTGATTGAAGATCCATTCTGGCAAGGCATAGTGGTGGGCTTGTTGAACACTGCCGACGCGGTGTGGATATTTTTGGCGGCAGCAGTGGTTTACCTGCATACCGCGCAGGTTGCTGGAGTAATGACCGCACGGATCTGGGCGCTCATCATTATGGTCATCTCGGGCGCAGTTGAGTGGGTGGGTCACGAAACGGGCGTACCATTTGGTCCTTACACATATACGGAAAGGTTCGGTCCACGGCTCGGCGGGGTTTTGCCGGTCGCTATTCCGCTCGCTTGGCTGGTGGTGGTTGGGGGCGCTTTCCTGGCCTGCCGGCATTGGGCGCATCACTGGCCGAGATGGGGACGCTGCCTTCTTGTGGCCACAGCTGCGTTGTTGACTGACATTAATCTTGAGCCGGTGGCCTGGCATATCCGGGGCTACTGGATTTGGTATGATGGGTGGCTGACACCGCCCGCCATTCCGCCGTACGAGAATTTCGCGACTTGGTTTGGTTTGGCTTTTCTGCTGGCCTATTTAATGGAACTGATCCGTCCGCTGGCTGGTCCTTGGCGGGCTCCGAAACGACCGTGGATGATTTTTTTATTGGTGAATGGTATGATGCTCTGGACTCACGGGATGTGGCACTTGCTCGGAAAACTGGGTTAATCTTGCACTCCATTTATGAAAAACGCTCTTAACCAAATATTCCGTCGCCTTCTGGGGGATGAAAAGCCTTTGCACCCTCAAGAACGGGGGATGGTGAAACGATACATCAAAGAAAGGCTGCGAAAACTGTTTCCAGAGCTACGAGGCAATCCGGAGGCGTTGGAACGGGCCTACCAAGAGCTGGATATTGATATTAGCCACGAAGCAGAACCAGGCAATGAAGGGCGAACCTATGAAATGCGGCTGCCGCAGGATATCGATAAGCGAAGTTTGTCGGACTAAGTAATTCCAGAAAGATCGCCCCGACTTTTTTCAAGGAAACTTTGTCCCTTGTGTTGCTAATTTCATTCGAGAGTCGTTTATTAATATGACCCTGCGGTGCTCGGGATTCCAAGTGAAACGTCCCGGACCGATAATCATCAAACACTGGAGACCGGGTTAGTCACCTCAATGACAGGCCTTGACTGGAAGTCAGCCGTCGGGATTAACAGCCTCCACCTGTTCCTAAGGGAACGGGAACTTCACTTAAACGACACACGCGGGGCCATTTTTTTGCAAAAGTCAAAGCAGGAATTGTTGCGCTTGCATTTTTGGCTTAAGCACGACAAAGGGATAAAATGAGCAGATCACGTAGAAATCGCGACGAAATCTATCGACCACCGCCACGCTGGCCCAAGCTTTTGGGCTTAGCCAGCAGTGGACCTTTGGTCGGTTTGGGCGCCATTGCTTTGAACGAAGGCTCAAATCAGGGGATGATGTGGCTGATGATTCTTGGAGCGATTCTCACTCTCGCTGCGATTCCTCTGGCTCTTATTTTCATGACACGATTGTTGGATTCGAGTAAATAACCCAAACCGCACGCACCCCAGCTCACTCAGCGACGCTGATGATTTGGTCCTGCTCACGCAGAATGATGCGGGGGAAGCCGTCCCGCAGCACCACTTCTCCTTGGACTCGGATGGTCTTGCCGACTTTGAACTCAAATCCTTCAAACCGATGTCGGAGCGCCGGTAAAATGACGACGGTGATGGTTTCCTTAGGATATGTATTGCCGAAGTTGAGATAAAGTGGCCCTTCCGGACCAAGATCTTGGATCTCGAAAATGATGTCTTCCATGACAACAATTTGGCCGAGCTTACCGCTGGCCTCCTTCGCAGAAAAAACTTGATCGATCTCGGGCACCAAGACCTCAGCAATTAAGGGCTGCACCAGAGCAAGAAATGGAAGCATTAGGTAGCTTTTCATAACAATCGTCAGCGTGAACTATTTAAAGCCACTCCCAAGGAAGTGAAAAGCTTTTTCTTGCGCGGTGAAGCTAAAAACGAGACAAAAAACGACCTGAGTAGGTGGGCCGCCCTTGCGCGGTCTTGTGCTATTGTCGAAGTTGAGTGATATGACGCCTCTGCTTTTAGCGATTGAGACTAGCTGCGATGAATCAGCCGTGGCTTGCATTTCCCAGGATGGATCGATCATTGGCCAGCAGCTGCATAGCCAGGTCCAGGAGCATCGCCAGTATGGCGGGGTGGTGCCTGAGCTAGCGACCCGGGAGCATGTCAAGCATCTGCCAGGCTTAGTGGATCGGTTTCTCGCCGCTCAGAAAATAGCGCCCCAGGATATTTCCGCCGTTGCCGCGACCCGCGGGCCAGGATTGGCCAGCTCCTTGCTGGTGGGCTGGACTTTTTCCAAAGCCCTAGCTTGGGCTCTCAAGATCCCGCTTTATGGCATTAATCATATGGAAGGTCATTTGCTGTCGCCGTTCGCAGGCCAGAACATCAGACCAGGACTGGCCCTCATTGTGAGCGGAGGCCATACCATGATCGTCAAAATCCGCGGTCTGAATGATTATTCTGTGCTGGGGCGCACGCGAGATGATGCCGCTGGGGAAGCCTTTGATAAAGTGGCGAAACTTATCGGTCTTCCGTATCCGGGTGGACCCGCAATTGAGGAAGCGGCCAAAAACGGCAATGGCCAACGCTTTCAGCTACCTCGCTCCCTGCCGCATGAGGGAGACTTCAGTTTTAGCGGGTTAAAAACTGCGGTTCGTTATTTGTGGGAAAAACTTAGCCCGCAGGACCAGGCGGACGTCGCTGCGTCATTTCAAGAAGCGGTGGTTGACGCCCTTGTGAGCAAGGCATTTCGCTGGTGCAAAGACGAAAGTTGCGAACTGCTTATGGTGAGCGGTGGAGTCAGCTGCAACGAACGTTTAAGAAATCGTTTGCAAGAAGAAGGAGTTCGGCAAGGCGTGGAAGTTTTGTTAGCTCCAAAAGCCTTGACCACCGACAACGCGGCAATGATCGGCTTGGCCGGCTGGTATCGAATGCAAGCGGGCTTCGATGCTGCAGGTTGGCAGGACGACGTCGACCCCAATTTAGGCTGGAGCTGATAGGGAAGACGGGGTGCGTTGAGTGCGCATTCCCCTTGCTCCGGTCATGATTTCCCATGGAATCGTCTGGGCTTTTTCGGCGAGTTGTGCAGCATCAATCTTTACGGACCCCGATTGTCCCATCAACACAACCGGGTCACCCACTTCGGCATTCGGCACGGTGGAAAGGTCAATAACCACTTGATCCATGGTGACACGCCCTAGCAAAGAGCAAGCCTGACCTCTCACCCCAAGCACGGTGTTTTGGTGCGCTAAGGAGCGGGGATAGCCATCTGCGTAGCCCACGCAAACCGTACCCACCCGCATGGCATGTGGAGTTGTGTAGCTGCGTCCATAGCTTATGGTTCTGCCAGCTGGAAGATCGCGAATTAAGGTAAGGCGTGACATCCAACGCATCACTGGTTGAAGGGTGAACGAGCTTGCGAGTGGCGAGCAGCCGTACAGTGCCAGTCCGAGTCGGATGAGATTTTCTGAATGAGCTGGGTAACCCAACAGACCGGCGCTATTTTGTGTGTGAATTAGAACCTGCTTGGGCAAAGGAAGCTGGGAAAGCAAAGACTCAAAAGCCGATAGCTGCTGCCGTGTAAAATCAGGATCTTCGTCAGCACTCGGGAGATGGGTGGCGACACCTTCGAGGATGAGTCCAGCCTTTTGAATAAACTGGACCAGGTTGTGAGCACCGCGCTCCAGCACGCCCATCCTCCCCATGCCGGTGTCGATTGCAAGGTGCACACGAGCTGCCTGCTTTGTTTGGCGAGCTGCTTGAGCCCAAGCTTGCGCCTCCTCCAAGCTGGAAATCGCGCCCGAACACCCTTGAAGAATGGCGTCAGGCATCTCGGAAGGAAGCACCGGACCTAAAAGGAGACAGGGCTTGTGAGGAATCTTATCCACCTGGCGAACAAGGCCGGCTTCCTGGAGATTAGCCACTCCCCACCAATCTATCGCATCGGTGATAGGCGGAATCACCCATTCCACGCCATGACCATAGGCGTCCGCCTTGACCACGGCCATGAGTTTTGCCGCACCGGCTTGGCTTTTGAGTCTCTCCAGGTTGTGACGGAGAGCCGATGAATCAATCTCCAGCCAAACCCGTGCTTCCTGTGTGAGGGTCACGCCGGGGCTGCGGTTAGAGTTCATTCTTGAAGAAATCGAGAGCTGACCAAAGCTCAACCTCTTTATTGGCCAAACCAGGGCACCTGCCCAGAATCCCTGCTCCCGGCATTGATGCATCCATTCCACGGCCACATCCGAACTATCGATGAATTTTATCGTCTTATGTCCTCTTGCGCCGCCCAAACATTATTCGAAATACAGGATTGCGAATCTTCTAAGAAATCTCTATCGTCCAGCCAGTCAAAACCAATGAAAGACCCGGACGAAATAGCCTTTGAGGTGGAACTGCTCAGAAAAATATCGCAGGGCGATCGCGGAAGCCTAAGCGATCTCTACGATCGATATAGCACTGTACTCTATTCTATTGCGTTACGAATCGTTAATAATGAAGCCGAAGCCGAAGATCTTTTGCAGGACGTTTTCATTATGCTCTGGGAAAAAGCAGGCATGTATGATCCGAGCCGCGGTAAACCCCTGACTTGGGTGATTTCTCTCACAAGGAACAAATCCATCGACCGCCTTCGCAGTTTGCAGAGGCGACATCGCCTCAAAGATGAAGTTGAAAAAGAATCGAAAGTTATCGAGATGAATGCTCAACCAGATAGTCGTGAAGAAGTTTATGCACTGGAAGCTTCGCGCACCATCCGTGCCGCTGTCGCTCAACTCAGCAACGAACAGCGGCAAGCCATTGAACTGGCTTATTTTTCTGGCCTAACCCAAAGCGAAATTGCGGAGCAACTGAATCAGCCGCTTGGCACAATTAAAGCCCGCATTCGTCGGGGCATGATTAAATTACGAACACTCTTAGCCAACGAAATATGAACCAGGAACGCCTTGAGGAGCTCTTAACCGCAGCGAGTCTAGGCTGTTCGGATTCCGCGGAGGAAGCCGATTTGAATTATGCTCTGGAAACGTTTCCAGAAGCACGTTCAGAATTGGATACGTTCAAATCCATTGCAGCAAGGCTAGCATGTCTGGCTCCGATGCAAGCCGACCCAAGGGAAGAACTCAAAGACGCGGTTTTTAATCGTCTTTCAGAAACAAAACTCGATACTTCGCCGAAGTTGGCCAGCTTAAGCGCTAGTCAGAGCCAATTTCCGCCCTTCGACAACATCTTGGCCTGGGCCGCTGTCGTGGTTTTCGGGGCCTTCGCGATGTGGGTCGGCCTCGACAATTCTAAGCAACGTTACGAAATAACCCAACTCAAAGAGGTCGTCTTCGATCCGCAGCGGGTTCAGGTTGCCGTCTTGGACCAACCGGGTGATGCAGACTTCGCCGAGAGCTGGGCGGGAATGATCAAATATTGCGCGATGCTTGAGGAAGCTCGTTTGCAGGTATCCGGTCTGCCGACCACAGACCCAAGCTCGTCTTATCAGATTTGGATGGTTTGCAAAGAACAGCAGAGACCATGGAGCGTAGGGTTGTTCCAGGTTAGCGCTGACGGTCCGTCCGTGATTGCACTCTCCGTCCCTGCTAGCTTGGGCACAGTGGAAGAGTGGATTATTACCAAAGAACGAGCCGGGGGCGTGGAGCAAGCCGAAGGTCCTGTGGTTTTGGCTGGACGCCCTCAAGCCTACTAAAGACCTGAAAGAGCTTACGAGCTTACTAAAGTCGAACGATTCGACTATTCCTGCAAAACCGGCTCATCCGCTGGCTGAATAAAGTGCTCGGCAATTTGTGTCATCGCTTCATCCGCAAAATCGATCTCCAAAGCATCGACAAAAAGCACTGTGCTCGGCGAGGGTTGCAATACCCGGATGGCCCGAGGATGATCGAACGAAAACAGCTCGGTCGTTTCTTCAACCGATCCGGGCTTATACCGAGAGCTTACAGCTTCTTTGACGGCATCCAGAAATTCCGAGGCTGATTGTTCGCTCTCCCACATGGTGAGCCAAGCAATATGAGCCCGACCCTCGTGCCCAGCATCGTAAACTGCATACCGGTCGCCACGCCAGCCTTCTGCAGCCGAAACCGCTGATGCTTTCGGCAACCATTCACCAAGCCAAACTTGAATTCCAAATTCCCCAAAGTTGTTTGTGGCTAAGGGAAGCTGCCCGAGGATCGCCGATTCCGGCCAGTCGACCTCAATAGGGTCCTCTCTCGGCACCTGAAAATATTTTTCCGGATGCAAAATTTGCGATGTTGACGTGGGCGGGTCCTGGAAAGCCCGGTTGATCGCACCCATGCCACCCTGCCGATAAAGGGCATCGGCAAATTCTAGGCCCTTGAGATAGGGAAAAACCAAAGACTCTCTCAAAAAACGCGGAGCACGAGAGAGCTCCTCCATGGGCTGGGCAAAGGCAGCACTTAGAGTCCCGATTGCAAATTCGGCGCTCAGTGAGTCTTGAGTAAAGTGGGCCATAACTAAAGATGCATCCCCTTCAATAAGCGACTTGATCGCCATCACTTGGTCATCGTTATCCTTGCGATCAAGTTCGTAATTATCAAGATTGTAGTGTTGATCTTGTAAAGCGTGGACCAATTCGTGCACCATGATGATCCGGTCATGCGGACGACTCAAATTCGTGTCGGAAAAAGTTACTAAATGGCCTTTTGTTTGATCAAAAAATGCAGCGATCTGCTCCGACAACAATCGGATCATGGCGTCTTTAAAGTCGAGATCGTGAGCCAGCAAACCAAATTCCACCATGGAAACCCGATAGACTTCCAGCTCTTCCTCAGTGTAGTGATCGCGAAAGAGCTGTTCCAAAAACTCTGGCAACACGTCTTTGTTGATCTCTTGATACATCACCGGTTTCAAAAACGGCAAGTCACGCAACCGAGACGCGGTGTCTTCCAATTCAGGCAGAAGCTCATTGTTTTTTTCTTGCCGTTCACTTTGCTGATGTTCGACCGCTAACGCACGAAGCCGCTCAACTTCAGACTCCAAGAGCTCAAGACGCGCTTTAAGAAACTCCAAGTCCTCCTGTTCGGAAGACTGGGTAGCCCGAGGGGTGAGAATCCCCACCCCAAAACCGAAAGCCGCGGCGACAAGAATAACGAAACCAATACGCAAAGCGTTCATCATGATGTGGAGATTATGAACCGAAAGCTAAGCGTTGACCAGCAAGAGAACAGAGTTTCTTGCGGATCATGAGGGCCGCTAAAAGCCTTGGAGTCGCAGGGCACTATTGAGCATGGCGACTTGTGCTTGAATTCTCAGATCAAGATCACACTCGCTCGGGGTTTCAAATGTAAAAACCGAAGGGACATTGAAGTCTAAATACAAACAAACCGCTTCAGGCAAACCCATTGTCTCAAAACGTTCCGGGCGTATTTTTCGGCAAATCCACCCCGCCGCGCGAACGCGATTGCCATCGATCTGTTTTCTCGAGTCGATCGGTATGAGGTGACTGCCTGCCTCGACCACCTGAGGTCCAAAGGTTTTCCGTCCGGTCGCAACCTCGTACACATAGAGTCCGGTTGCGTCGTAATCCTCATGAAAAGTATAAGCCATTGCAAAACTACGACGCCCCATGATGCGATACCAGGCCCTGATTAAGGGGGATCGCTTGCGGTTGAACATGCGATTGAGATCTTGACCATCCGGCAATCGGCGCGAGTTCTCGCGCATTCCCCAAGGATTCCAGCAAGGAATAATGAGCACTCTATGCGTGGCCAGCCATTCAGTATTATGACTTGCCCATTCCAGTAAAGCCTCCGTTCCGGCAGGTTCATCGCCATGCACACCGGCAGAGAAATAAGCATCCCAGACCGGGCTAGCGTCTTGGTTGGGCGTTTGTAAAGCGAGGACTTCATCGTCCCCAACCGAGCCTAAGCGATGCCAACGAAGCCGCGCGGCGCTAGCCACGGACTTCCACCGTCGCATCAAGTGCTTGGGATTATGCACAAGCGACCGGCAACAAATGCGCTTTGTTTTTGAGTCTATCGACCGAGTGTGGCTGCTCATGAAATCGCACCCATCATCCGTCTAAGGCGTTTTGGTTTCAACAAAGATCAGACTTCCAGAAGTCGGCTCGGCCGCGAGCTCTAAAAAAACACGAACCTCACGGTTGAGTTCAGCGTTTTTGGCCTCAAGAATGGCGGTCGAATCAGACACCGTGTTCTGAGTAATCGCGTAGCTGCGCGCTTGGAGACGGGTGCTCAGATTGGTCAGGGCGTTCTCCGGCAGCTCAATCAAATTGATCACCCCATGGACCTGGTTAGGATTTGAAGTGGACATGGTGACCTGAACATTTGGAAAATCGCTTAGCAAGTCGCCCACCCACTCGGGCATGGTGCCTTGACCCATCTCCATAGTGGATACGCCTTCGGCGGTCTCGATCTGAACCTGAGCCTGCTCGCCATCACCACTATTAATACGAATATGGCCGTGAGCTGTTTCGATCTCGACACGGCCCTGAGCGAGGTCGGCGAAAGAAAAGGTGATTTCTTCGTTCTCGGCTTTATCGCGAATGGTGAACTTCCGGGCTTCATCATCGCGACCCACCCATTCGAGATCCGGATTCATTTTCACGACAAACTCGAAAGCACGAACCGCAGCCCGCTCAGGATCTTCATCCTGCACAATGTCAGCAACCATTCCGCCGAACCACGCCATGCCAACGGCGGCGAAGACGATTCCCAATAAAACTAAGCCTCCGCAGCCGATACCGACCCAGGCTAAGGGAGGAAGTCCACGCTTAGAAGATTCATTCATAATCAACAGTCTGACTGCAAGCAGCCAAAATCAGCAAGCAAATTTCGTAGAAAAACAAGCCCTTCTCTCGATCGATTTATCAATATCAACACCCCGCCAACCGTATTTGTCGATAAGTCGGGGCATTTTTGTCTACCCCATGCAGCATTTCATCTCCCGCTCCCGCCCCCGAGGCTTCTCACTGGTCGAGCTACTGGTGGTCGTCGCCATCATCGGTCAATTATACTGACACCACTCCGAACTGGATCACCCGAGCCACGCTTGATCAAACTGTGGCCATGGGGCCCAATGCAGATACTGCTGCTGCACGGGCTAATATCCGGTGGCGGAATCGCGGCAACACCGCTGCGAAATTCGTGTTTGCGGGCGGGTCAGCTCAGGTGCTGGCAACAAGCGAAGTTCGTCGCCTTAACTTCTATCCTGCCGCGTTGCCGCAATCGCGTTAGCCGGCGGTGGTCGTATCAATATGCAAATGGCCGAGCTGCCGGGCGATATTTTCTTCCGTTTTTGCCACGGCATCATTCAGCGGCTGATGGGTAGGCTTGCTGAGGCCGGGGTCTTCCCTAAGGATTTTTTCTGCTGCGTCTCGTGCTTTTTCTACTAAAGGCCCGTCCTTTCTCAGATCCAGATGTCCCCCGAGCAACTCGCCCGCACCACTTTGGCTCGTACCTAACACCTCGCCACTCCCTCGCAGGCGATAGTCTTCCTCGGCGATGCGAAACCCATCATGAGTCGCTTCTAAAATTCGGAGAGGATGATCCGGATGGTCGACAAACTTTTTTCCGGGCACCAAAAGACATTGCGAAGGGAGATGACTCCGCCCGACCCGACCACGAAGTTGATGCAGTTGAGCCAGACCGAATCGATCGGCATCAAAAATGACCATCAGCGTGGCCTCGGCAACATCCACGCCCACTTCTACGACGGTGGTGGAGGCAAGAACCGGCGTTTTTCCGGAGCGAAACTCCTCAATAGCATTTTCCTTTTCCTCGCGGCGCATGCGTCCATGCAACAGGCCAACCGGATGCGGCTTAAGCAATTTTGACCAGCGCTCCCACTCGGTTGTGGCCGCTTTGGCATCAATCTTTTCCGAAGGGTCGATCAAAGGAAACACCAGATATACGCGCTCGTCCCGCTCAACGCAGCCTAAGATCTTTTCGGTAATTGGTTTCAGATCACGAACCAGCTTCACGCTTTGCACTTGAGTGTGTACTGGTTGACGTCCGGTCGGCAGTTGGTCCAACACCGAGACCCGCAGGTCGCCATAGAGGTGCATGGCCAAGGTTCGCGGAATCGGGGTCGCGCTCATCACTAGCACATCGACACCCTGGCCTTTCTCGGCGAGACGCGCTCGATGAGCTACACCAAATTTGTGCTGCTCATCAATGACTGCGAGACCCAGCTTAGGCATAGCGGATTCGTATAATAAGGCGTGGGTTCCGACCAAAATGTCTGGATGCTCCGAAGAGGCTCGTCCGGAAAAAAGCGGCAAGTCGGCCTCGGTCTTTTTTTCCGAAGTGCGCAGACCTACGCGCAGGCCCATCGGTTCGGCCCATCGGCTGAACTGCTGATAATGCTGCTCCGCCACAACCTGGGTCGGGGCCATCAGCGCGGCTTGCCATCCGGATTCCACAACTTGTAGCATCGCCGCAAAAGCGACCAAGGTTTTGCCCGAGCCGACTTCCCCGTGAAGTAATCGCAGCATGGGATGAGGTTTTTTGAGGTCCTCACGAATCTCGTTGATAACCCGAAGCTGAGCCTCGGTCGGTTGAAACGGGAGGCCTAGCAATAGCTGCTGGCAAAGTTGCCCCTCCGCCTCACGCAACGGTCGCTCAAGTTTGGCTCTCTGTTGGCGTCGGCGAAGCAGGATGATTTGGGTAACCAGAAGCTCATCCAATCGACCGAGTTCTCGAACATGTTCCAATTCCTCAAAGCTTTCTGGAAAATGGATGTTCTGGTAAAACTCGGCTCCCGTTCTCGGAGCGTTTGGCCAGCGTAGGGGAGGCAGATCGTCTTGGGCATGGTCAAGAGCGGCCCAAACAAGACCCCGCAGCACCCGCGGGCTTAAACCCTCAGTCACACTATGGACGGGCACAATTCGACGCGTATGGAGGGCTTCCAGCCCTTCCTCATCAACCTCCAACTCTGGAAAATTCATGATTAGCTGACGTCCGATTTGTTTCACCCGCCCATGAGCCACCACCCTTTGACCGACCACAAGATGCCTGCGCCGGTAAGGCATATTCCACCAGCGCAGAACAACTTGCCGACGCCACGCTCCCAACTCTTCGATCACTACTTCAGCGACGGTTTTACCGCCAAAACGTTTGAGCGGTGGCAAATCCGTGATCACGCCTTCGGCGGTGACAGCTTGCTCACTTGGCCCTTCCGGGAAGTCGGTCGCGCTCCGATCTTCATAGCGACGCGGATAATGTCGAAGAACATCTCCAATGGTAAAGAGACCTAGCCGGGCGAGTTGTTCCTGACGTTCCGAACCGCAACCTCGGAGGCAACTGAGTTCATCTTGCCAAAGAGGAAGGTCAGCCGGCGCACTCAAGTAAATTACTGATGATTTTTTTCAAAGGCCGCGTCGAAGGCAGCTTGGCTCGGTGGAAAATCGCAATCGTGGACAAACTCAGCCGCTTCGGCAGCGCCATGCTCCCTATCCATGCGAATGTCTTCCCATTCAACGGAGAGAGGTCCGCGGTAGCCGATGTCGTTGAGAGCCACAATGATTTCTTCAAAATTGATGTCGCCGTGCCCTAAGGAACGGAAGTCCCAGTAGCGGCGTGAATCACCAAAGTTGGTGTGCCCTCCAAAGACGCCGACGGTTCCATCACCATGATCCCACCAAACGTCTTTCATGTGAACATGGTAGATACGTGAGGCGAAGCGGCGGATGAAGAGCACGTAGTCCACTCCTTGATAGCCGAGGTGGGAAGGATCGTAGTTAAAGCCGAAGCGCGGGTGGTGCTCAAGTGCTTCAAGAGCGCGCTCGGAGGTGGCGATGTCAAAAGCAATTTCGGTGGGATGCACTTCCAGAGCAAAATTCACATCGACCTCATCAAAGACCTCAAGGATAGGCTTCCATCGTTTAGCAAAATCCGTGAAGCCGGCTTGCCAATACTCTTGAGAGGTCGGAGGGAAGGCGTAGATCGAATGCCAAATGCTTGATCCGGTGAAGCCGTTCACCACCGGGGGAAAATTGTAGTCGCCCGCGAAATCGTCTTGCGGGCGGAGATTGAAGAAACGTCGCGCTGCTCGTGCGGTCGTTTTCATCTTTTCAGCCGCGCGCTGGCGGACGCCCTCGGGCTCACCATCGCCCCACACGTCGGCTGGCAGGATGGCCTTGTGTCGTTCATCAATCCGATCGCAGACGGCTTGACCCACAAGATGGTTCGAAATGGCAAAGCAGCTTAAGCCGCCTTCACTCAGAAGCTTCCACAGGTCTTTGCAGTAGTCGTCGCTCTGAGAAGCTTGATCGACATCGAAGTGATCGCCCCAGCACGCGAGTTCAAGGCCGTCATAGCCCATGTCGGCTGCCAAAGGAATAAGCTCAGCAATGGGAAGATCGGCCCACTGGCCGGTGAACAGGGTAACAGGTCGGGACATAAAGGATGCGGGGTGAATGGGGTTAGCCAGGCGAATGCTCTCACACCGTCCTGGGGTTTTCAAGCCCAGGACGTAGGAAAAACCCAGCCGAAAAAATCACGCTGCCGAGTGGAATGCTCGGTGCACCGATTTGGCTTTAGGAGTAGGAAGCCTGCGTACCTTTGAGGTTGCGTTTGGCTAACCAAGGCATGAGGGCTCGTAGTTTTGCACCCACTTTTTCGATGGGATGTTTTTCCCCTTCCTTGAGCAGGGCGTTGTAAGTTTTGTAGCCGCCCTCGTATTCTGCGATCCAGCCTTTAGCAAACTTACCGTTTTGAATGGCGGTAAGAGCGCTTTTCATGCGTTTTTTCACACCGGCGTCAATCACCTTAGGTCCAACCGAAACATCTCCCCATTTGGCGGTTTCGGAAATGCTAAAGCGCATGCCGGCAATGCCGGACTCGTTCATTAAATCGACGATGAGTTTCAGCTCGTGGAGACATTCAAAATAGGCCATCTCTGGGCTGTAGCCCGCTTCCACCAAGGTTTCGAAGCCAGCCATGACAAGGGCACTACAGCCGCCACAGAGCACGGCTTGCTCGCCAAAGAGATCGGTTTCGGTTTCTTCTTTAAAAGTGGTTTCAAGCACCCCAGCGCGGGTGCAACCAACCCCATGTGCCCAAGCAAGAGCGAGCTTTCGAGCGTCGCGTGTGGCGTTTTGGTGAATCGCAATAAGGCCAGGAACCCCTTTACCTTCCTCATACTGACGGCGCACGATGTGGCCTGGGCCTTTGGGCGCAACCATGATCACGTTGACGTCGGCGGGAGGCACGATGGTTTTGTAATGAATCGAGAAGCCGTGCGAAAACAGCAGCGTTTTTCCTTTTTCTAGGTAAGGCGCAATATCTTTGTGGTAGATGGCCGGCTGTTTCGTGTCCGGAGCCGCGAGCATAATCACGTCGGCCCGCTGAACCGCCTCGGCGGTTGGCAAAACAGTGAAGCCTTTACTTTTGGCGACCTCAATGGATTTGCTAGTGGGGTAGAGGCCAATGATGACTTTGGCTCCGCTTTCCTTAAGATTGAGCGCGTGAGCATGGCCTTGAGAACCAAAGCCGATGACGGCGCAAGTTTTTCCTTTGAGAGGCTCTAAGGAAGCGTCTTTTTCAGTGTAGATTTTAATGGGCATAAATGGTGGTGCTGTTGGTGGTGAGGTAGATCAAGGGAGGATTCTTGTGGCCAGCCCACGACGACAGTCCATCACAGGGCCTGCAAGGAATGTCGTGGATGGGTGAGCTGCCGGCTAGCGTGATAAGGCGATCTGGCCGGTTCGAGCAAGATCAAGAAGACCGAAAGGCTCCATCAAAGAAAGAAACTTATCAATCTTTCCTTCATCACCGGTGATCTCCACAGTCAATCGCTGAGGATTCACATCCACGATTTTTGCTCGAAAGATGTCGCATATCTGCATAATTTCCGCTCGGGTTTTCGCGGTAGTCTTAACCTGGACGAGAACCAACTCACGGTTGACGGGGTCGCCTTCGCTCAAGTCGATGATATCAATAACATCCACAAGCTTGTGGAGTTGCTTGATCACCTGATCGAGAACGCGGTCGTCTCCCCGAACAACGATGGTCATTCGAGAGTGATTTGGGTTACCGGTCGGCCCAACATTGAGGGTATCAATGTTGTAACCTCGACCGCTAAACATTCCGGCCACTCGGGCTAGAACGCCAAAGCGGTTTTCCACTAGAACTGACAATGTGTGGCGCATAGAAGGTGCGCAACCTCTGGGCAAGCATGCGCGACGTCAAACGCAAAATGCGTTTGTTTTTACTAAGCAGCTCAGCGTGTTTCCCGGGGTTCTGCTGCAAACACGTGTCTAAGAGGCTCCTCGACGGGCTTGATACAAATAAACGATCCCTCCAAAATAACCGCGATAGGTGGCCTCGCAAAACTTTGCGAGAGCGAGTTTCTCCAAAAAATCCTGACCACTGGGAAAGCGGTTGACGCTCTCCTGGTAATACTCATAAGCCCGTTTGTAACCCGTAACCTTCCCCCCAATCAGCGGCAGTAAGCGGGAGTATTGTTGATAAAATCCGTTCACCCAGACGTTCTCTGGAGTGCCACTTTCCAACAAGTAACATCTCCCGCCAGGTCGTAAAACCCGGAAAATCTCGGCCAAACCTTCCTGATACGGCACCACATTGCGAATGCCCCAGGCCATGGTCACCACATCAAAACTTTCCGAAGCGAACGGCAAGGTGCGCGCATCCCCAACCACAAGGTCCGCGTGAACGTCGCGTTGTTGCAGCTTTTGCGCACCCACTTCAAGCATGCCTTCCGAGGGGTCCAAGCCGGTGATGGATAGGTCAGGCCGGCGCCTCAAAAGTTCGAGGATCACGTCACAAGTGCCGGTCGCCAAGTCCAGCACACGCGAGTCTTTTTTCAGCTCGCGCAAAGCCTCACGGCAAAGTCCCTGTCTCCACTTGCGGTGCAAGCCGAGGGTCATCGCATCGTTCCCCTGGTCATAGCGACGGGCGATGCGGTCGAAACCCTTCACTATGTTATGCTGGTCAAATTCCTGGTTGTTCACAATGTTACGCTACGGTTTCGCATGGCTAAAGATCGAAGGGTGGCTCGGCTTGAAAAGGTCCAAACACCGCCCAATCCATAAATTCTGCCAGCGCTTCACCGAGGCGCTTAATTTTAAAGACATCAATCCCATCAAAATCATCATCTTGCGTCAACAAACCCACCCATTCTTCATTGTGCAACGCGAAGAGTCGGGTATTCGAGGTGCCCAAAACAAGGTGATTTCCCCAAGTCAAGCGAACTGCGGGCTCAATGGGCCAACCGAGACGCGAGCCTTTGGGTAAGAAATGAAAAACTTCAAGTAGCTCGGGATCGCTTTGCTCCGGGATCTGCAAAACGTCTTGGGAGACCAGTGCTCCGAGCAGGATGGTCATGGAGTTGGCTTTGAGCGGTCCCAAATGCTGGAGCGCTACGCGGGCGCCTTCCAGTCTTTGATCGGTGTCAGAAATGTGGTGCGTCCGATCGAGAAACACCATTTCAAGTCCCGCCCAACGATTTCTTGTCTCGCTCCAAACCCTTGCGAGTTCGAGTAACAGCACGAGAGGCACCGCATGCTGTGCTGCGGCCGGCAAAGGTCGCAAAGCATCCGGTGGAGGATCGAGCGCAGCCATAAGGATAACCCGGTCAAAAGGACCCTTTCCGGCTGTGGCGGCACCACTTTGGCGTGCCCAAAACGAATGGCCCGAGACTTCTTCATCCATCTGATGAACCAGCACATCCACCTGCCAGCCGACGCCACGCAATTCTTGAGCAACCCAGGCCTTCACCCGGTCATTTCGGTTGGGGTCGACAACCAAACCTTCTAGGTATCCAAAACCTGCGGCAAGCCTTGGTTCAGAAAGGGTCCAGTTCGCTGCTTGCAGGACAGGAAGAGGCGGCTCTGAGCGAGGCCAGAACGGCTGACCGGTCAGCCAGCCGAGTACCAGCAAAACCGAGCCACCGGTCACGCTCAAGATCGTCATCCATTTCAGAAAACGCATCACAGCTCTCGGCTCGAGGCGGGGGTCTGAATGGACTCTTCCTTAGTCCTCATTCTCCAGGCCTAGAAGATCTAAAATCCGCTGTAAATCGCTGTTACCATAAAACTCAATCTCAATGCGCCCCTTGCTCGATCCTCCCGCCAGACGTACTTGCGTACCGAAAAAGTCACGCAGCCGCCCCTCCAACGATGCGTAAACGCGTGATTCTGTCGTGGCTTTACTGGATGCCGCAGCGCCGGACTTGGCCGGCCTGCCCTCGCCGTTGCGTCCTAAAAAATCTTTTACCAAACGCTCCGTATCCCGCACCGTGGCACTATTGCGAATCACTTGATCCGCCACAGCTCGCTGCTCGTCCGCTTTGCGTAAGCCCAGCAAAACCTTGGCATGCCCAACCGAAATCCGTTGTTGCGAAAGATATGATTGCACCTCCACATCCAAGTCCAGCAGTCGCAAAGCGTTAGCCACCGCAGCCCGGCTGCGTCCGACTTTCAGGGCGATATCCTCCTGAGTAAGCTGAAACTCTTGGGCCAAGCGACGGTAAGCGTCCGCTTCTTCAATAGGATCAAGGTCTGCGCGTTGTAAGTTTTCAATCAGCGCGAGCTCAAGCACTTCCTGGTCTGTGGCGGTGCGAACAATGGCCGGCACCACCGACAAACCCAATTTTGTAGCGGCGCGCCAGCGGCGTTCTCCAGCGATCAGCTCAAAATGGTAGCCGACTTTTCGAACGATTAGCGGCTGAATGATGCCTTGGGTGCGGATGGATTCGACCAGCTCCGCTAACTCACTTTCGCGAAAAGATTTCCGGGGTTGGAAAGGGCTAGGCTTAATTTCTTCCAGGGCAAGACGCTGCACCGATTCCCCGGCCTCAACGTTGGGCTCTGGGGAAACTTTGGTTTGTAGAAGGGCTCCTAGGCCCTTCCCTAAGGCGACTCGAGACGACATGCAAAAAATGGAGCAGGTAAGCTTAAATTAAGGTTTGAGGAGAATCATACCATGAAATGGCCTCAAGCGAAAAGAAAATGCCGACAATCGTTTCTGGCCGCCGCGACCGCGATCAGAATGGCCAAATCATTGGAATCAGGAAACTGGTGACCACCCAAAATAAAATGTTCATGGGCATACCAAATCTCAGGTAGTCTGAGAATTGATACCCTCCGGCTCCATAAATCATGGCGTTCGTTTGGTAGCCGATGGGGGTGCTGAAGGCGGCCGAGGCCGCAAAACAAATCGCAACAACAAATGGTCGTGGATCTACTCCGATACTCAGAGCGAAATTGATGGCGATCGGCGTCATGATCACCGCCGTCGCGTTGTTCGATAAAAACTCCGTCAGTATGCTCGTGAACAAATAGAGAAAGCTTAAGGTGAAAATCGGGAGCAAAGCTTCTGGAACTGCGGCTTGCAAAGCAGACACTCCGACCTGAGACAAGTAGGCCGCCGCCCCGGTTTTTTCCATGCCTAAACCCACGCCGAGCATGCCGTAGATTAAAAGGATGATTCGCCAATCGACCGTTTTGTAAGCCTCCTCGGACTTCAAACAATCCGTCACAAACACCAGCAAACACGCAGCGATTGCAGCCGCAACGATCGGCACTATCTCAAACGTGGCCAATGCCACAATCCCAGCGATGGCGATGACCGGAATCCACATTTTGTCTTTTCGATAGGTGTGGGGAAGTTTATCTTCGAGCAACAGAAAATCATTGCCGGCGGCAAGCTCCGCAAAGGCGTGAGCTGGGCCGAGCATGAGGAGCGTATCGCCCACCTTGAGCCTGGCGTCTAAAAACTTGCTACTAAGATTCTGGCCTTGTCGGTGAAGTGCTAATATCAACATCCCATACTGCTGACGAAAATTAATCTGCCGTATCGACTTGCCAATCAAAGATGAATTCGGCGAGATAATTCCTTCAATCACCGCCCCCTGGATGGTGGAAAGACTTTCCACACCTAACTCACCTTGGGTTTCGGTGGCCAGCGTGATCCCTTCAACCTGAGGGAGCGAGACCATATGTTTGACGGAAGCTGAGATAAGAACCCGGTCATAGGCACGTACCTCGATCTCATCAAGCGCTGCCATAACACGCCGTCCTTCCCGACGAACCTCAACAATCCGGAAGTCTTTACCCTGCTTACCCAAGGCCGATTCTAAGAGTTTTTGCCCAACCAATGGCGAGTTTTTTTTCACTAATACCTGGCAAAAAAACTGCCGTCGTTGATCCGGACTTAAGATTGAGCTAACGCCGGCTCGGTCCGGCAAAAGCACTGGTGCCAGCACAAAGATGTATACACTCCCGATGATGCAAAGCGGAATCCCTAACGACGCCAGTTCAAACATTCCAATTGGGTTGAGCTGATACTGCTGACTTGCAATACCAGAGACCAGGATGTTGGTCGATGTTCCGATAAGGGTGCAGGTGCCACCCATGATGCAGAAAAATGAGAGCGGCATCAAAAGCTTTGAGCTCGGGATCTCAAAAGTTCGTCCCAAGCTTATCAATACCGGCATGAAAATGGCCACTACCGGTGTGTTATTAATGAAAGCAGACAGCAACATGGCCAGAAATCCGACCGATAATAAAAGAACGCGGTAGCCTTTTTTGATCCGACTGGCCAGAAGGCTGGTCAACGAATCAATCGCTCCAGTCCGCTCCAACGCTGCGGTCAGAATAAACATGGCCGCTACCGTAATAGGCGCATGATTGCTAAAGACTGAGAGCGCTTCTTCAATGGTTAAAATCGGAGAGCCATTGATTGGTATGAAAATCAGCGCACACCAAGCCGCAATCGCTACGACGTCGGGCGAGGTCCAATCCGCGATAAAAGCCACCAGTGCGGCTATCAGGAGGCAGAGAATAAAGATGATCTCCAAGGTCATAAAAGAAGCCCGAATCTTTGCTCTTTATCGAGAAGTCGGCGTGTGCCTTTAAACCCGGGGTGCCTCTTCTTGCGCCTCGATCAAAGATAGAAACACTTGCTCCAAAGCCCCTTGCGAGCGCGAGATATTGCGCAGCTCATCCACTGTGCCCAAAGCAAGCAGCTTCCCATGATTGATGATGCCAATCCGGTCGGCCATTTCTTCGGCAACACTTAAGGTGTGGGTTGAGAGAAAAATAGTTACACCGTTCCGAGTGCGTTTTTTAAATTCATCCTTAACAATGCGAGCATGAGTAGGGTCAAGACCAACCATGGGCTCATCGATCACGATCACCTTGGGATCATGCATCAACGCGGTTGCGATAACCACCCGCTGCCTGGTGCCGTGGCTCAGGCTCTCAATACGCTCATGCCGAAACGTGTTTAGGTGAAATTGCTCAAACAACTCTTCCGCCTTCAATCCGGCTGCTTTGGGTTCCATCTCATAGATCCCCGCGACAAACCGAGCAAACTCAATCGGGGTAAGTTTGTCATACAAAAACGGGAAATCGGGAACATAACTAATCAAGCGCTTGGCTTTCAGCGGCTCCTGCTGCACGTCAAACCCGGCCACTACGGCCCGGCCACCGGTAGGCCTTAAAAGTCCGGCCAACATTTTAATAGTGGTAGTTTTTCCTGCTGCGTTAGGGCCCAAAAAGGCAAAGAACTCCCCCTCGGCAATCTTCAGACTGAGTCCGTTCACTGCGGTCAAACTTCCAAATTTTTTGGTGAGGTTTTCTGCCAGGATCATAGTAGGTCGAGGTTAGCCACAGTAGCCATGGCGTCAAACGGTGCTTGCAACGCAAGAATTTGGCCTGTGTTAGCGTAGGTTATGATCAAGTGCAGTTCCGGACCAAATTCAATTCTGATCTGGGTCGTTTCGACCGATTGCCCTTGCAAAAGCATGCGGGTCCTTCGAGAGTAAACCGGTATATCCGATTCTTTCTGCTCAACAGCGCTACTGTGCTGCATGACTTGCGTGAGCAGAGCTCGCAGATCGGCATCTAAAAATTGAGAAGCAAATGTCCAAGCTTGCCCCCTGACCTGCTCAGCAGTCCCCTTAGCTTCGAAGAGGGTTGCGTCGTTCTCCCTCATCGCCACAGAATGATGTTCCAGACGATGGTTTGCTTTCCAAAATAGATGAAACTCAGCAAACGTAAACGACAACTCGAGTTCTCGAGCCGCAAAATCTGGCCCTAGAAGCTGCTGGCAGTCCCACTCAATATTGCTCTCCGCTGTGCCATCCAGACGAGCGCGACCACGAAGTATTAGGGAGTAATCACCAATTCGATCTTGGTCGGCTGCCGATTGCAGCAGCACGGCTCCGATTTGCTGCTTTTGATAAAACAGGATCAGTCTCGAAGTCTGCCCCGCCTCAATAAGCTCGCGACGAACCCGGTCAAAGCTATCGGCTGTCCAACCGCCTTGTTCACCCAGCTCACGCTGGATCAACAGGGTGGTCATCAGCGCACAAAAGAGCACCGAAAGCAGGGCCAAAAGTCGAGCTAACATATCTTAAGCGGACGGGTGCTAGACCACCAAGCGGTCGGCCATTTTTCTTTGGTCGCCCAAAGCCCAGCCGCCGGGGTCCGAATGTAAAACACTTCCTCCCCGTCCGGCATGGTATTCCATCCCTCCTCCATCGTTTCAGCAGGATAGCGTTCCAACGCGGTTGCCAGTGCGCAGTAATGATACTTCACTTGTTCGATGTCCGTTCGAGAAAGCTTGTCAGAGGGACAGTAAGTGATGGTGAAGCTCCCTTCCGAAGAGCCGTTCATTAGATGAGCGGTCCCATTGGCCCAGGTCTGGAGCTCAGGGGTGACATGGTAGGCGGCCAGCGCCTCTTCGAAAATGTGAATGCGTTTGGCTTTCATCAGTAGCTCGAGCAGTT
>DAIRSW010000026.1:0-4996 GCA_036804205.1 Verrucomicrobiia bacterium
ACGATCATGAGGAGGTTGCGCTCGTCCGGCCTTGAAACGTCCACCTTGGACCGAAATTCGTTCCGAATTCCGTTACGCGCCCAACGCCCGATGGCACACATGGCCGCTTAGGTATCTGCGCCGTCCGAGGCCTCTTCGACGTCCAATTCTAATTGTTCCTGGTCATGGATGAGCAGGTTTTCGTCGTCTTCGGGAGCAAGTTTTGCCGGTTCAACCGGCCTTGCTCGAGTCCACACGCGATCCCCATCTTGTTCTCTGCGTGCTTGAGTCACTTGCTGTTGGTACTGCTCAATCCCCTCGGTCAGTGCGTCGGCTAGTGTTTGCCGGTAGGAATCTTGTTGAAGAAGCTTTCCTTCCATGGCGTTGGTGAGAAAACCCAACTCGACCAACACGGCGGGGTGAGGAGTGTTCCGGGTGACGTAGAGTCCACGCGGTTTAATGCCACGATCCACGGCGTTGGTTTTTTGAATCATGCTGACCTGAAGGGCTGCCGCGAGCATTTCGTCGTAAGGAAGATGGAGAGGTGAGTCGGCTAAAGCTTCGAGATTGGCGAAGCGCCAGTTAGCGGCTTTTATCGGTTTGCTGGGTGTGTAAAACGTTTCAATCCCATGCGCCTCAAGGTTCTTAGCAGCATTGGCGTGGATGCTCACAAAAACTGGACGCTTAAATCGGTTGGTTTGTCTTACCCGTTCGGGGAGGGCGATGAAGGTGTCATCTTCGCGGGTGAGGTGCACGTGAAACCCTCGCCTCCTGAGAGATTCTGCAGTACGAAGGGTGACATCCAATACGATGTCTTTTTCGATCCGGTCGTCGCGTTTAGCGCCACCATCCTGACCACCGTGTCCCGCATCCAAAATAACTACGTCGAAGGGAGCTCTTTCGAGCTCGAGTTCGACCAGCCAGGTGATCCAATTGTCGCGGGAGATCAGGATCGCCAAACCAAGAACAAAAAGGCCGAGACCCAAAGCAGCAGCAACGTTGCGCATGAGAGAGGATGTGTTGCTTTTAAGATTGTTTCAACCCCTGAGGCTTGCAACTGGCGGAGGGGGTGGGATTCGAACCCACGGTGACTCGCGCCACTTCGGTTTTCAAGACCGACGCAATAGACCACTCTACCACCCCTCCTTTGATTTTGATGTTAGCGTCTTTTCACGCAGTCAGCAACGGCCTGTCGCAGAGTTCAAAATAGTGAACCACCAAAGGCTTTGCGCCTGGCGGGGCTCGAACCCACAACCTTTGGCTCCGGAAACCAACGCTCTATCCAATTGAGCTACAGGCGCGCTGACCACTAATAAAGCGCATGCTATGCGGACGTCAACCGCCAAGGCGAAGTCCTTTTAATGGACGGCGGGGCTGGTCACCACTTTGCCGTCGGCAAGCTGCAAGGTCTCCTGGGCGCGGGTTGCCGCTTCCACGCTGTGAGTCACCATGACGATGGTGCAAAGGCCTCGCTGATGGATGTTGCTGAGTTCTTCTAAAACCGATTGCGCATTTTGGCTATCCAGATTTCCGGTTGGTTCATCGGCCAAAAGCAGAGCGGGTTCATGCACCAAGGCGCGTGCCAAGGCGGTGCGCTGCATTTCTCCGCCGCTGAGTTGATGCGGAAAATGTTGGGCACGTTGCTCCAGCCGAACAATACTGAGAAAGTGCATGGCTTGCTCCGTGGCGCGTTTGACTTGTGCACCTTGGAGTAGCAAAGGCATGGAAACGTTTTCGACCACGGTCATGGTGGGCAGGAGATTGAAGAATTGAAAGACAATGCCGAGTTTATGACGTCGATACTGGGTGAGTGCGTTTTCATCGCAGCCATGAAGATCCACCCCGGCCACATGCACCTCGCCTTGATCCGGTTGATCCAGGCCAGCTAAGAGATGAAGCAAGGTCGATTTGCCAGAGCCACTAGCGCCCATAATGGCTAAGAAGCCTCCTTTTTTGAGCTCAAAACTCACCCCATCCAAGGCTGGCACGGGGTTGTTGTTTTTCGAGTAAACACGGCGAACGTTTTGAACCGAGATCATGAAGAAGCGAGATGGTGATGAATTACAGGAGTATCCTCCCGGGCGGCCTGAGGTGCTTGAGGAGAATGGGGATTTTTTGGTGATTAATAAGCCGCCAGGATGGCTGGTGCACCCCAAAGATCCGGAGCGGCATCGTCGCACCCTCTGGCATTGGCTGCATGAAGTCTACGCTTTTGAGCAGGCGAACGGTGCTCGTTTTTCGATCATTAATCGTTTAGATCGTGAGACCTCGGGGCTCATGTTAGTAGCTCTGAATCGCGAGGCCGCCGCAGAATTGTCGCGGCTTCTTCAGGATCAGGGATTAAAAAAGGAATACATGGCCTTGGCTTTGGGGCACCCATCGTGGCAGGAACTGGTTGTTGATCAGCCGATTGCACGCTTGGCAGAGCATTCTTCCCAGCTCATATGGGTCAAGCATGGGGTGCTCCCTCAGGGCCAGTCGGCCCGGACCCGCTTCGTGTGCGAGCAGCTTTACGAAGGGGAACAGTGGCCCGGCGGCAAGGGAGCGCTGCTCCGCGTTTACCCTGAGACAGGACGCACCCATCAAATTCGAGTGCACGCCGCTTGGTGTGGTTTGCCTCTTCTCGGAGACAAACTGTACGGGGCAAACCAGCAATGTTACTTGGACTTTGCCGCAGGCGGCTGGTCACTAGATTTGCAAGTCGCTCTGGGACACCCGCGTCATGCCTTGCATGCCTGCGGCTTGGGCATGCTGTGGAATAGCACCTTTCGCGAATGGCAATTGCCCCTGCCGCCGGACCTGCAAGAGTTTGTGGGTAAGCAAGAAACCGAGTTATCTCAGATCCCCGAGTTCAAAAATGAGGGTGCCGAAGTGTCTTGCCGCAAACGTCTTGGATAATGCAAGTCTGACGCTTCCACACCCCCAAACCTTTTCGTGGCTCGGGTTTTGCAGGAGTTATCGTATGCTTGCTTCGTAGGCTTCGGATTCCTCGTGGGAACGGATCTGGCGAAAGCTAAGTTGATTCATTTTACGATTGAGTTCCCCATCGAGAAGCGCTTTTTGACTTGGCAACTGACGACTCAAATTGGCGTAAAGAGCCTCGTAATAGTTGATGCGCAGTTGCCGACGTTCTTCATCTGTAGGAGCAGAGTCGATGGCAGCACGCAAGTTTTGGAATTCTGCACTGGCTTCTAAGTCTGTCCGAGCCTGCACGTAAGCAATACGATCGCGACGCTCTGCTGCTGCTGACCGGAAGGCTGCAATTTGTTGCTCAAATTGCGGGTCGATTTCTGGGAGCGGCGGGAAAGAACCGAAATCCGGAAGGTCGGTCATATCAGAAAGATCAGGAAAGTCGAATGCACCGGGATCTTCCTCGCTCACTTCGACTTCGGTCATGGTGGCTTCGAGTTCTGCGGCAGTGACTTCCTCGACGGGCTCAATGGGTTCAATGGGTTCAGGCGTGGTGGTTTCCTGTGCAGCCAGAGGCATGTTGGACAGCAAAAAAGCGAAAGCCAAAGCTGTGGTGCTGAGCACCGTTCCACGGCTACTTGCGAAAAAAGAAATTAAATGAGCGGACTGGTTCATATGGTCGTTATACTTGGGACGAAATTCTCGCACTTGCCAAGCTTAGATTTACGTTTTTTCCAGAAAATTTTATGACATCCACTTGCAAACTGGCCCATCATGATGTGGTCGCGGCGTTGCAATCCCCGCAAAGCAGCGTGTTTTATGGGGCCAGCGGCTCATATGGTGGGGAAATATTGCTGGGAATCGAGCCCCAGGAGGAGTGGCGGGCTGAAGTTGGTGTTGAGGGCTTTCGACCTCCTCGCCCCGGTTGGTGGATGGGTTCAATCGATTTCGAAGGACAAGCCCGCTTCTCGCTTTACGAAAAAGTCGCACGCTTCGGTGCGACTCCATGGTTTTCCGACGCCTGGGAATCGCCCGTGGCGGGAGTGGTTAATCCTTTCTCCTTACAAATGCCGCAGACGGAAGTCGGCCAATCAGAATTCTGTGCGTGGGTCGAGGAAGCGCACCGCTGGATTGGCCGTGGAGATATTTATCAGGTCAATCTGAGTCATCGACTGGCGGCCAGTTGCCAGGGGCACCCGGATTCATTTTTTTGGAAGCTGATAGCGTGCTCGCCGGCTCCTGGAGCAGCCTGGCTGGATCAAGGGAATCGTGTTTTGATCAGCTCTTCACCAGAAACCTTTCTCACATTTCGTGGAGGAATCTTGACTACTTGCCCAATTAAAGGAACGCGAGCGCGTTTTCTTGCTGGTGAAAATGAAGGCGAGGCACGTCGCATTTTGATCGAAGACCCCAAGGAACGAGCGGAGTTGGTGATGATCACCGACTTGTTGCGGAACGATTTGGGCATGGTCTGTAGTTATGGGAGTATTTCGGTGCCGGCTTTATGCCAGGTGCAGGAATTCGCTCAGGTCTTGCATTTGGTGTCGAGAGTGCAAGGAACCATTGCGGATGGCTTGGATATTTGGGACGTCCTGAATGCTTGCCTGCCTGGTGGCTCGGTGAGTGGCGCACCGAAACGTCGTGCTCTGGATGCGATTGCTAGCTTGGAAAAACGTCCGAGGGGTGCCTTTGCAGGAGTCCACGGCTGGGTAAACCCGCAAGGTGATGCCGTGTTTTATGTGACCATCCGGACTGCCGTGGTTGAGGCGGACGTAGTTCATTTTCATGTTGGGGCGGGGATTGTGGCTGACTCCATCCCCGAGAAAGAGTATGCGGAAACCTTAACGAAAGCTCGAGGACTGATGCTGGCCGCAGAGGAGATCAGGAAGAGGGGCTGATTGCTAGGTGATGTTGCTGGCTGGAGACCAAAAAGCTCCAACTCCGCCTCCATGCCAAATCAAGCCGTTTTCACGTCGCTTGAGGCTGTGGAGATCACGAGTCCGCGGAAAGACGCTTACCGAGCAAAATGGTAACGTTACCAAACTGCGTTTCACGTCGCTCAGGGCTGTGGAGATCACGAGACTGGGGAAAGACGCTTGCCGAGCAA